>NZ_LOCO01000021.1:0-69877 GCF_001574445.1 Marinobacter excellens LAMA 842 | reverse complement strand
TTGGTTAACTTTTTAAAGAGCGTTTGAGCTGTTGCTCAATCAAGGCCGCGTATTCTACATCGTTCCGCTGCCCTGTCAACCGTTTATTTTTCGCTGTTTCCGCTTCCGAAAACCGCCGAAAAACTGTCCGGCTTACTGCCTGTTTCGAAGTGCGCATTCTACACTGAACCGCCTTCCTGTCAACCGCTTTCTGAAGAATCTTTCGAACTTTTTCTTCAGTGCTTTCAAGCAGTTATCGCTTAGGTTTTGCCTCTTCTCAGTGGCCAGCCCCTCAAGCGAGATGCGCATTCTACAGACCTCAGCCGAGGAGTCAACGGTGGATTTGAACTTTTTTCGGAAGGTTCCTTTCCAACCCTCACAAAGCCCTTATCCAGTCTCTCAGTCTAGCTCCACTTTAACCTGCTGCGCTACCTTGATTGCACGCTGGCGCGCTTCTTCTATGGTACTGCCTTTAGCGAGGGCAACGCCCATACGTCGACGCCCTTTCAACTCCGGCTTACCGAACAGGCGAACCTGGGTATCAGGCTCTGCCAGGGCATGTTCCAGCCCCGAGAACACCACGTTACCGGAATCTCCCTCCGGCAGGATGACCGCCGACGCGGTTGGGCCCTGCTGGCGAATGGCAGGGATGGGCATACCCAAAATGGCGCGGGCATGTAACGCGAACTCCGAAAGGTCCTGGGACATCAAGGTGACGAGACCAGTATCGTGGGGTCTGGGAGAAACCTCCGAGAACCATACCTGGTCACCCTTAATGAACAGCTCAACACCGTAGATACCGTAGCCACCCAGATTCTCTACCACTGCCCGTGCAATCTCTGTTGCTCGGGTAAACGCCGCATCGGACATGGGGTGTGGCTGCCATGACTCACGGTAATCGCCGTCTTCCTGCCTGTGACCAATTGGATCACAGAATGAAATACCATCGCGATGCCTGACCGTCAGCAAGGTGATTTCATAGTCGAAGTCCACAAAGCCTTCGACGATCACCCTACCCTTGCCAGCCCGACCACCGGTTTGGGCGTACTCCCAAGCAGCCTCTACCTCCGCTGTACTCTTCACCGTACTCTGCCCTTTACCGGACGAGCTCATAACTGGCTTCACCACCAATGGCACCCCGACCTCATCAATGGCAGCCAGATACTCTTCCCTGGTACCGGCAAACCGGTACTTGGATGTGCTTAGCCCAAGCTCCTCAGCCGCAAGCCGGCGGATACCTTCGCGATTCATGGTCAGATTAACCGCCCGGGCTGTGGGCACCACGTTGTAGCCTTCTTCCTCCAACCGGACCAGCTCGGCGGTGGCAATCGCCTCAATCTCCGGAACGATCAGGTCCGGCTTCTCCGCTTCAACGATGGCGCGCAACGCTGCACCATCCAGCATATCGATAACGTGGCTCCGATGCGCAACCTGCATGGCGGGCGCATTCTCGTATCGGTCGACTGCAATCACTTCTATGCCGAAACGTTGCAGCTCTATAACCACCTCTTTACCGAGCTCCCCGGCACCGCAAAAAAGCACACGGGTAGCCGATGACTTCAGAGGCGTGCCGATACGCACCGTTCTGTTTGAACCAGTCATATAGTTTGATGTCCTGTTACTGTCAGAGTGCGACCTGCTTTTCCCGTTCCGCCACTTTCAGCAGAACCTCCCGTCGCTCGTCATTACTCATGGTGGTCCAGCGGAGGATTTCATCCCCTGTGCGCTGGCAACCGATACACATGTCATTTGCATCCAGCGCGCAAACATTCACGCATGGCGATCGAACCTTGTCGGCCACCTTCATCTTCAGATATCCACCTTTGTCAGTGTCGCCAGGTAGCGCTCTGCATTTTTTACATAGTGCATTGCGCTGAACTCGAGCATCTTTTTCTGGTTATCGTTGAGTTCGCGGCGAATTTTCCCTGGAGAGCCCACCACCATCGAGCCATCCGGCACTTCCATACCCTCCGGGATCAGAGTATTTGCTCCGATCAGACAGTGTTTGCCAATCTTCGCGCCGTTCAGAATCACCGCATTGATCCCAACCAGGGTGTAGTCGCCAATCTGGCATCCGTGCAGCATGGCTTTGTGGCCAACAGTCACCCCACGCCCAAGGGTTAGCGGAATGCCCGGGTCGGTATGCAGTACTGAGCCATCCTGTATGTTCGATTCGGGGCCGATCGTAATCAGTTCGTTATCACCACGAATGACAACATTGAACCAGATACTCGATTTTTCCATCAGCTTTACGCGCCCGATCACCGTGGCGTTGTGGGCGACGAACTGGCCATCGCCTTCTTTTTCTGGCTGGTATTGATCAATTCTGTAGAACATCAATCTCTCCGGCTAATTCAACGGGGTGGCTCGAGAATATCGATTCCGGCATCGTACACAGCATTCAGAAAATCGACCAGCACCACCGCCGACAACCCCCATATCTGATACTGCTGCCAACGATAGCAGGGCACGTAAAGAGTGCTGTTCAGAAAACTGAGCGTGTCGGTACGCTCCCTTCGATCTTCCAGGAGCCAGGAGATCGGAACACGGAAGACACTTTCGATCTCGTGGGGGTTCGGCTCCAGGGGATGATCGCCAGGCACAACGCCCACGTATGGAGTGACAAGAATACGGTGCAACGACATAACCTGACTTAACGGCGCAATGACCTTTACCTGATCCGGGGGCAGACCGATTTCTTCGTGGGTTTCACGCAGTGCGGTTGCAATCAGGGAGGCGTCGTCAGGATCCCGCTTGCCGCCGGGATAGGCCACCTGACCCCGATGTGTTTTGAGGTTGGATGACCTCAGGGTAAAAATCATCTCCGGATCACGCTCGTTATCCGTAATGGGCACCAGGATACCGGCTTCAGGGTAGTCCAGTGCCAGTTGTCTGGGCGCGTAATTCGACAATCGCTCGGTTAACAGGTCTTGCACTCTTTACTCCGGCAACTTCCTGATATTGAGTGAGACACAGGCAGTCCGGATCGTTAAACTGACTACCAACGGACACTCAGTATACGGGGAAAACGATGAAGTATTGCAGCACTTGCGGCCAACCGGTTGAGCAACGCATTCCCGAAGGCGACAATCGGCACCGTTATGTTTGCATCAGCTGCGAGACCATACATTACCAGAACCCGCGGATTGTCGCCGGTACGGTTCCCGTATGGGAAGGCAGAATCCTGCTATGTCGCCGAGCCATCGAACCCCGGTATGGCTATTGGACTCTGCCGGCAGGCTTTATGGAAAATGCAGAAACGACGATAGAAGCAGCAGCCCGGGAAACCCGCGAGGAAGCACTGGCGGATGTGGACATTCAGGGGCTCTACTCCATCATTGATGTGCCGCACATCAACCAGGTCCACATGTTCTACCGTGCCACACTTAAAGACGGCCTATTCGGCGCCGGAGAAGAATCGCTGGAATCAAAGCTGTTCGAACCCGGCGATATTCCCTGGGATGAGATATCTTTCCCCACGGTGCGCAAGACCCTTGAGCTGTTCCTTGCGGATATGAAGTCTGAATCCTACAACGTCCATGTCACCGATATTCGCCACCCAATGGCGAAAAAAGCCTGATCAGAACGTTTCCAGGCGATACACCTCATAGGCGGGCTCCTCGTAAGGATGGGCCTGCTTGAGTGCATAGACTGCAGGCTTGATAAGCTCGTCGCTACACACCAGTTCCACCTTGAATTCCCTAACACGCTCAAGCTCTCCCTGGCTTCCCAGAAACGGATCGCTCCCCGCCAGGGGTCGGAACTGCCCCTCGCCTTCACACTGCCATGCGCAGCTGTCGTAATCCCCGATTTTTCCCGCGCCAGCATCAAATAATGCCTGCTTGGTTTGCTCAAGATGGCTCTCCGGTACGAAGTAGCAAAGCTTGTACATAGTCACCCTCAAATTGGTCAACTTTTATCCGGAACAAGGCATTACAAACTTACCCACAGAATCTGTGGATAACTCTGGGGAAAGTTTTTGGGAATCGGCCTCCAACCCCCACAGTTACTGACCTCCCCTCAAATTGGCGACAAAATCGCCCATTTGTTTTTATTTATATTTTTCAATATCTTACGATGCTAGAGCAAAAAATGAACGCAATTCTTGGACTTTGTTCACAGTTCAGCCAGCAAAGCACCAGGAATGTGCATAAAGTTTTTTAGTCAAGGCCTTGACTGACAAATTTCAGAACTTTTAGAGATTTTATTTGCTCACTTTTTGCGCAGCAAGCCTCATCATTGAGCATAAAAAAACCGGTCCGAGAAATGCCCCGTCAGGGACACTCTGCAGACCGGTTTCCACCACGCCCGGATTGACTGGCTTAATCAGCCAAGCCAGCGCCTCGCATTCCTGAACATGCGGATCCAGGGACCATCTTCCTGCCAGCCATCTGGCCGCCAGGAGTGCTGCACCGCCCGGAAAACACGCTCTGGGTGCGGCATCATGATGGTCACCCGGCCATCCCGGGAAGTAACACCAGTAATGCCAGCCTCTGAACCGTTGGGGTTGTACGGATACCGCGCGGTCTGCTGGCCCCGGTTGTCCACATACCGCATGGCCACCAACTCGCTGTCTGCAAGGGACTGAGCCGAATTACCAGAGGCAAACTCCACTCGACCCTCACCATGGGCAACGGCAATCGGCATGCGAGAACCGGCCATGCCATCAAGGAACGCAGACGGTGACTGCGCCACCTCCACCATGACCAGGCGGGCCTCAAACTGTTCGGACTGGTTACGTACAAAACGCGGCCAACCTTCGCTTCCCGGAATCAGTTCATGCAAGTTGGAAAGCATCTGGCAACCATTGCACACGCCCAACGCGAGAGTGTCCTGACGGTTGAAGAAGGCAGCAAACTGATCTCGCACCCGATCATTGAACAGAATGGACTTGGCCCAACCCTCACCGGCGCCCAGAACATCGCCGTAGGAGAAACCACCACAGGCAACCAGGCTCTGGAATGTCTCGAGCGTAATGCGACCGGACAGCAGATCGCTCATATGGACGTCTACTGCCTCGAAACCAGCCCGATCAAACGCTGCAGCCATTTCAACCTGGCCGTTAACGCCCTGCTCCCGAAGCACCGCAACCTTCGGGCGTGCACCGGTACTGATATACGGCGCAGCAATATCTTCATTGATGTCGTAACTAAGCTCAACACTCAACCCCGGGTCGTTCTCGTCCAGCAGGTTGTCGAACTCTTCCTGGGCACAGTCCGCGTTATCCCGCAGCGACTGGATACGGTAACTGGTTTCCGCCCACAGACGCTGCAGCTCGGTACGGGATTCATCCACCACGGTGTCACCACCGAATGTCAGGCGCACGCGGTCATTGTCATTCAGTGTGCCCACAACGCTTGTATGGTCGCCCAGGCCGGCGGCCGAGAACTGCTGCAGGACAAAGCTGGTGTCGTCACGGCGAACCTGGATCACAGCGCCCAGTTCTTCGTTGAAGAGCTCACGGGCAAACTGGGAGCTGTCTTCGGCAAGACCATCCAGCTTGATGTCCAGGCCTGTCCGGCCTGCAAACGCCATTTCCGCCAGCGTGACAAACAGACCACCGTCTGAGCGGTCATGGTAAGCCAGCAGCTTTCCGTCGGTGTTCAAACCCTGCACGACTGCAAAGAAAGCCTTGATATCTTCCGGATCATCCAGGTCAGGCGCTACCGCGCCAACCTGACGGTACACCTGCGCCAGTGCAGAGCCACCAAGGCGATTCTGGCCGGCGGCCAGGTCAATCAGAATAAGGTCTGTTTCACCGGCATCCGATCGCAACTGCGGAGTAAGTGTACGGGCAACGTCGGTTACCGGCGCAAAACCACTGACAATCAGAGACAGCGGTGCGGTAACACTCTTCTGCTCACCGTTGTCCTCTTCCCAGGTGGTTTTCATCGACATGGAATCTTTACCCACCGGGATGGTAATACCCAGGTCCGGACACAATTCCATGCCAACCGCTTTTACGGTCTCGTACAGGTTCTCGTCTTCACCCGGGTGACCAGCCGCGGCCATCCAGTTAGCCGATAAACGAATGTCAGAGAGCTTACCGATTGCCGCCGCCGCCAGGTTGGTAATCACTTCACCTACGGCCATTCGGCCTGAAGCCGGAGCGTCAATCACCGCCAGCGGCGTGCGCTCGCCCATGGCCATAGCCTCACCGGTGCGTACGTCAAAGGATGCCGCAGTAACCGCCACATCGCTGACCGGCACCTGCCAGGGCCCAACCATCTGATCACGGGCGACCAGCCCGGTGATGGTTCGGTCACCGATGGTAATCAGGAAGCTCTTGGAGCCCACCGACGGCAAGCGGAGTACGCGACGAATGGCGTCGTGCAAATCGATCTTGGTGGAATCGAAGATCGGTTTGGTAAACGACGAACGCGCAACACTGCGATGCATTCTCGGCGGTTTGCCAAACAACACTTCCATTGGCAGGTCGACAGGCTTGTCATCAAAATAGGAGTCACCCAGTTCCAGGTGGTGCGCCTCGGTAGCTTCACCGATCACGGCATAAGGACAGCGCTCACGGCGGCAAAGGGCATCGAACAAGTCCAGATTTTCCGGTGCCACGGCCATCACGTAGCGTTCCTGGGATTCGTTACACCAGATTTCCAGGGGTGACATGCCCGGCTCGTCACTCGGGATGTCACGCAATTCGAATTTGCCGCCCCGGCCCCCATCCTTGACCAGTTCAGGCATGGCGTTGGAGAGACCGCCCGCGCCCACATCGTGGATGAAGCAAATCGGGTTGTCTTCCCCCATCTGCCAGCAACGGTCAATCACTTCCTGGCAACGGCGTTCCATCTCCGGGTTGTCCCGTTGAACCGACGCAAAATCCAGATTCTCATTGCTGGAACCGGAATCCATGGAGGACGCAGCGCCACCTCCAAGTCCGATCAACATGGAAGGGCCGCCCAGCACGATCAGTTTGGCGCCGACCGGGATATTGCCCTTCTCGACGTGATTCTCGCGAATGTTACCCAGGCCGCCGGCAATCATGATGGGCTTGTGGTAACCACGCACTTCTTCACCCGCCGCACCGGGAACCTTCTCTTCAAAGGTCCGGAAGTAACCCGCCAGGTTGGGCCGGCCAAACTCGTTATTGAAAGCGGCACCACCGATGGGACCTTCAATCATGATATCCAGCGGCGAGGCGATCCGGTCCGGCTTGCCATAACCAAACTCCCAAGGCTGCTCGTCGCCCGGAATATTAAGGTTGGAAACGGTAAAGCCTGCAAGGCCCGCCTTGGGCTTGGAACCACGACCGGTCGCACCTTCATCGCGGATCTCGCCACCGGAGCCTGTTGCGGCGCCGGCAAAGGGTGAGATAGCAGTCGGGTGGTTATGGGTTTCCACCTTCATCAGAATATGCACCGGCTCCCGGTTATAACTGTAAACACCGGTTTCCGGTGCCGGGAAGAAACGGCCCGCCTCGCTACCAGTAATAACTGCAGCGTTGTCCTTATAGGCAGAGAGCACACCTTCGCTGTTCATCTCGAAGGTGTTCTTGATCATTGCAAACAGGGATTTTTCCTGGCCTTCGCCATCAATATCCCAGGAGGCGTTAAAGATCTTGTGGCGGCAATGCTCCGAGTTTGCCTGGGCAAACATCATCAGCTCGACGTCCGTCGGATCACGCTCAAGGTCGGTGAACGCCGTTACCAGGTAATCGATCTCGTCGTCGGCCAGGGCAAGGCCGAGGCGCCCGTTTGCCTCAACCAAAGCACCCCGGCCACCGGCCAGCACCGGCACCCGGCCGAGGGGCCGGGGCTCGTCATGACTGAACAGCAACTCGGCGCCACCCGTCTCATGGAATACTTTCTGGGTCATCCGGTCATGCAGCAGGGTTGCAATTTTTTCTCGCTGTTCGAGGCCAAGCTTGCTGGAGGAGCGAACGTAGTAAGCGATACCGCGTTCAATTCTGCGAATCTGTCGCAGGCCACAGTTGCGAGCGATATCGGTAGCCTTACTGGACCACGGAGAAAGTGTGCCCGGGCGCGGGACCACCAGAAACAAAACACCATCTGGCTGCTCCAGTTCGACACTGGGTCCGTAGGTCAGAAGGCGATCAAGTATTGCCTGTTCCGCATCGGAAAGGTCGGCATCGAGATCCACAAAGTGCATGAATTCTGCGTACACATGCTCCACATCAGGAACAAGTTGCTGAATCCGGGAGTGCAGCTTTCTGGAACGGAAAGGCGAGAGCGCGGGAGCGCCGCGAAGTTCAAGCATGATATCAACCTGTATCGCGCGAATCGGGGGACGTCTGAAAGGCCGCCATGATACTTGAAACCGAACGCAGGATACAGCGCAAGGTAGGTTCTTTAGCAGCTGTACAATTAACATTGTTTTGCACAGTAATTAATCAGTTTGATTGACCCCGCTGACGTCTCAGGGGATCATTGGTCAGGAGCATGGAAAGCCTCAGGCATCATAAAACAGGAAAAACAGTGACCCGGTCACAACCTCCTGAACATTGAGCTATATGGAGATCAGGGATTTGTCGCGATTTTTCAGGCATCTTCGCAGTACCAGTTTTCCGCTGGCGTTAGTGTTGACCACAGCATTGTCCGCGACCGGCTGTTCCCGCCCGACCACGCTCCAGGAGGTCAGGGACGTGGGTGTGCTTCACGTGATTACCCGCGTAGCGCCTTCCATCTACTACGAGGGCCGAGACGCACCAACCGGATACGATTACGAGCTTGCCAGCCGGTTCGCTGAAGAACTGGAGGTCGAACTGCGTGTGCGGGTGGCCGAAGACAACACCGAGATTCTCTCCGTACTCTCGCGTAACTACGCCCACATAGGCCTCGCCGGCATGGCGGAGCAACCCGATTTTGAAAGCAGGTATCGCGCAGTTCCCATCGGCGTGCAGGCGCAATCGGTTGTGGTTTATAACCGTGACTTCCCCCGTCCAGCCTCACTGGCCGACCTTGGCGGTGAAACCTTGCACCTGCTCGCTGACAGCAACCATGAGCACCTGATTGCCGATGACCCGGAAGGCACCCAGGTTCACCGGCACATCCATCCTGGGCTGGATGCTGCGGGGCTGCTGGCGAGGGTTGAAACCGGAGAAATTGCCTACGCTGCCGTTTCATCGAATGAGCTGGACCTGAACCATGTCTACTTTCCGATGGTCAAGGAAGGCTTTGCTCTAGGTGAGCCCAGAGACCTGGTGTGGCTGTTCCCGATCGCCCAGGACGAAACGCTGGCAAACGCTGCCAAAGATTTTCTGGAGCGGGCCAGGGGCAATGGCTCGATGGCCCAACTGGCAGAACGCTTTTACGGCCACCTCGACCGTTTGAACTATGTGGGCGCGCGCACATTTATGCACCACGTGGAAAATCGCCTGCCGAAGTACCAGTCGCTGTTCCAGAATTACGCAAGAGACATTGACCTCGACTGGCGACTGCTGGCTGCGATCGGTTACCAGGAATCCCACTGGCGCCCGAACGCAGTGTCACCCACCGGGGTTCGGGGCTTGATGATGCTCACCCGCACCACCGCCAGCTACATCGGCATCAACAACCGCCTTGACCCTGAAGAGAGCATTGAAGGTGGCGCCCGCTATTTCAAGATGGTGCACGCCAAGATCCCCGAGCGTATTCCGGAGCCCGACCGCACCTGGTTCGCCCTGGCATCTTACAATGTCGGGTTCGGCCACCTGGAAGATGCGAGAAGGTTGACGGAATCCGCCGGAAGAAATCCGGATCGCTGGATGGATGTTAAAGAGTTTCTACCGCTGCTGGCCCAGAAAGAGTGGTACACCAAAACCCGCTTTGGCTATGCCCGCGGCCACGAACCGGTGGTGTACGTTCAGAACATTCGCCGGTATTACGATGTACTCACCCGCATCACGGAGCCCGACCAACCCAAACCTGACGCTGATCAGGAAGTGGTGTGGCTTGATCGGCAGTCTGAAGAAGCAGCCGCACAGACAGAATCACCTGAGACGCCGGGGCCGGATTTGCGGGCAGCCTTGCCGCCGGAGCTGGGGATGATTCCACCCACTCTGTAAGTGGGCAGTTGCTCCCCAGACTCACCACGAGAGCCCATCGCCCCATTCTTCCTCACGTGCTCCCAGCGCCCGCTCTACCTGAGTCGCGGAGAAGCCTCTGCGACTCAGGAATCGTGACTGCCGTAGCTTCTCCGGCAAATCATCGTCCAGCCGCCCCAGACCGTAACGTTTGGCACGCAAGCGAACAGCCCGCTGGCACCAGTCTTCCTCTGAGACTTCATCGAGACATTCCGGAGTGAAATGAACGCCCCGCTGTTGCAGCTCTGCCAGAATCCTCAAGGGCCCATAGCCAAGGTCCATTCTCTGCCGGGCATACACATCGGCAAAGCGCTGATCGCTCAGCCAGCCTTCGTGCTCATACTCGTCGAGAACAGTATCAATCAGATCGCCTTCAATATGCCGTTGCCGCAGTTTTAATGCCAGCTCGTAACGACTGTGCTCTCGGCGGGCAAGCAGGCGCAGTGCCGCAGAGCGGGCTCTGTATTCCGGGTCCTGATCTTTTTCGTGTTTTGCCATAAAGCCCCTTCCCGCAAATGCATCCAAAACGCTAGACTAGCGGCCGATTCTTTCAACTACCCGGCCCACGCCTGTGAGCCGATGAACGGTGGCGGCCCACTTTGCCGCCACTGCTGACTGGTTTCAATCCCGAAGGATACCTTTGTATGGCTGCATTCATTCAGAAACTGTTCAAGTCTCGCAAGGCCAACCCGGCAACCGCACCCCGGACACCGGCAAAATCTGAACCCAGTCAACCCTCACAGGAAGAAACCAGGCAGCTCCTAAAAAAACAGCAGGAACAACAACTCGGAAGCAACCCGGACCAGGCCCAACTGGCCACATTGGCGATTGACGGGTTGACCGCAACCATCCGGCTTGAAGCTGCCGCCGCTCTTACAGATGAGACCCAGCTACAGCAGGTCCAGAAACAGGCCAAGGGCCGGGACAAAAGTGTTTACCAGACCGTCAAGCAGAGCCTTCAAAGCCTGAAGGAACAGCAAGCTGCCGAAGCCGCCGTTCGCCAGCGAATCAAAACCCTGATCGGCCAGGCTGAAGACCAGGCCGCCAGTGAAGACCTCAAGCTCTATCAGGCGCGGCTGGAGGCACTGCAGGATAACTGGAGTGAGGTCCAGTCAAGCGCCACAGCAGAGCAATCCCAGCAGTTTCTGGAAGCCGTGCACCAGTGCCGGGAGCGCCTGAAACAGATGGAACAGGCGCGGCAGGAACAGGCACGCCACCGGGAACAGGCGCTTCAACGCTCAGAGACACTGGCCCTGCTTGAGCAGACCCTGAACGACCTGACTTCCCAGGAATCCAGCACCCTACCCTCCCTATCCGCCCTGGATGCCCTGCAGAAGACCCAGGAAAACCGATGGCTGGAAGCCACCCGGGATACCCCGGTAGAGAAGCAGGAGCAAAAAGATTACGAATCGCGAATGCTGGCACTGCGCAACTATCTCAGTGCGGTTCGACGGTTTACACAGGCCAGGGACACTCTGTCAGAACTAACACAGGTAGCAGGTACTGAAGAGGCTGACGATGGCCATCGTCAGAAAGCCCTGGCGCTGCTGAAGGAAATTGAGTGGCCATCAGACTTCCCCCAGCCAGCTGAGCTTGCGCCGGTTCGCAAACTGGCGGGCAAACCACGGCCAGCTCAGCCGGCTGGCGGCAACCGGGACGAGCAGAAAGCCGCCGCCGAGGCACTGCACAACACCCTTCCGAAGCTGGAATCGGCCCTCGAGGCCAAGCAGTTCAAGGAATCCAAGCAGCTGCTCAAGCTCGCCCAGAACCAGTTCCAACAATTGGACGGTCGCCAGCGCAAACAGCTTCAGGCCAGGATGCAACTGCTCACCGGCCAGTTCCGAGAGCTGAGCGACTGGCAAGGGTTTGCGACAGAACCCAAACAACTCGCCCTCTGTGAACAGATGGAGCACCTGGCGGATCAGCCCATTGAGCCGGAGATCAAAGCCGAGCGCATCAAAGAACTGCAGAACGAATGGCGCGACTTGGGCGGCTCATCCGACCGGTCGCTCTGGAGTCGTTTCAAAGCGGCGTCCGATACAGCTTACGAGCCCTGCAAAGCCTACTTTGAGGCAAAATCGGACCTGAAACAGGCCAACCTGCACACGCGGGAAGCGATCTGTGACCAACTGGAGCATTTCCTGGCCAATGCAGACTGGTCGGCCATCGACTGGAAGGCGGCCGAGCGCATTCACCAAACCGCCCGTCAGGAATGGAAAAGCGCCTGGCCGGTGGATTTCAAAGACAATCGCCTGGTTCAGAAGCGTTTCGACGAGCTTCTCAAAAAACTGGAACGTCCTCTTGACGATGAACGCCTGAAGAACGAAGCCCTGAAGCAGACCATTGTTGACCGCGCAAGGGCACTGATCGAGCACGAACCCCTGCAGGAAGCCATGGAGCAGGCGAAGGCACTGCAAACCGAATGGAAAGCCATCGGCATTACCCGCCACCGGGAAGATCGCAAAATGTGGCAGGCATTCCGCAAAGCCTGTGACCAGATTTTTGCGCGCCGGGATGCCCAACGTTCAGCACGTCAGCAGGCGACAGAAGAGGCGGACCAGGCCGCACAGGCCGTGCTGGCCCAATACCAACACCTGGGCGCAGAAGCCGATGACGCCGTGCTGAGTGACGCCCGGGGTGCGGTAAAGCAGATTGCCGGCGGCGCGCTTTCGGGTGAGGTTAAAGAACAGGTTCAACAGCTGCGGCAACGGCTGGACAGGATTACCCAGGCCAGAGCAATGGCCAATACTCTCGAGTCCTGGAAAACGCTGATCACCGACAAGGCCCAGGGACGCCTGGCCGACGATGCCCTGCCATCCCATTGGGCCAAATTGTGCAACGGGACCGACCGATTAGCTGGCAGAGATCTGGCCATACGGGCCGAAATTCTGGCGGGTGCACCCACTCCGGAACAAGACCAGCAGCGCCGGATGGAAATTCAGGTTCAGAGGCTGGCAGAGGGGCTTGGTAATGGTGAGACCGAAACGCCGCTCAAAGAGCTGGAACGACTGGTGGCCCTATGGTGCAGCCAGCCTGGCGGCGATGATGTAACGCCGGAAAATGCCGACCGTCTGAACCGGGCGCTGGATGCCATGCTTGCGTCAGACTGAACTCAGTCCCGCTGGTGCTCACTGACAAAATCCCTGGCCTGCTTCACCGCGGCCAGGGATTTTTGTTTCATCTCTTTCAACTCTTCATCCGCCAGATAAAACATCATATCAATCGTGTGCCGATAGTAGCGGGCGGGCAACCGGTTCAAAGCCACACACATCACGTCTGTCAGGTAATCCGCCGTGTCCGTTTCCTGCCGAGTGGCATCAATGGCGTCCAGCACCAGCCGTTCGTAGAAGTTGTCGATCGCGTCTCTCAGTGACATAACCACACCTATGCCTGCTTGCTGATGATCTACTCTTCAACATAGAAGGCGAACCGCCTGCTGTCATTGTGACTGAGCAATTTAGCCAATGGGATTGGCAGCGCCTGTCATTACCCAGCGCAGCGAGTAACCGCTATGGTTACTGCTCTGAATCTAACGTGCCCGGAAAACAATCAACAGAGGAACAACCATGACAACCGAGGCGTACATCTTCGATGCCGTCCGCACGCCACGCGGCCGCGGAAAGAAAGACGGATCTTTGCACAGCGTCAAACCCATCTCCCTGCTGACCACCGTGCTCAAGGCGCTGCAGGAGCGTAACCAGCTCGATACCGCCCAGGTAGACGACATTGTGATGGGTTGTGTCACCGCCGTGGGCGATCAGGGTGCGGATATCGCCAAGACCGCAGCCCTGGCCGCCGACTGGGACGAAAAAGTGGCCGGCGTCACCTTGAACCGTTTCTGCGCCTCCGGCCTGGAAGCCGTTAACCTGGCTGCCATGAAAGTGCGTTCCGGATGGGAAGACATGGTGGTTGCCGGTGGTGTAGAGGCGATGTCTCGCGTTCCGATGGGCTCCGATGGCGGCGCCTGGGCCACAGACCCGGAAACCAACCTGCACACCGGTTTCATGCCTCAGGGCATCGGTGCCGATCTGATCGCCACTCTGGAAGGCTTCAGTCGCGAAGATGTCGATGGCTTTGCTGTGAAATCCCAGCAAAAAGCGGCCAGCGCCTGGGATAAGGGCTACTTTGCGAAATCCATTGTGCCGGTCACCGACCAGAACGGCGTGGTCATCCTGGACCGGGACGAGCATGTACGCGGTAACACCACCGTAGAATCCCTGGCCGGCCTCAAGCCCTCGTTCCAGATGATGGGCGAAATGGGCTTTGATGGCGTCGCCCGAGAGAAGTATCACTACGTAGAGAAGATCAATCACGTGCACCACGCCGGCAATTCCTCCGGCATTGTCGACGGCGCCACCGCCATGCTGATCGGCAGCGAAGCCAAAGGCAAAGAACTGGGCCTGAAGCCCCGCGCCCGCATTGTCGCCACTGCGGTTACCAGCACCGACCCCACCATCATGCTCACCGGCCCTGCCCCCGCCGCCCGCAAGGCGCTGGAGAAAGCCGGTATGACGGTGGACCAGATCGACCTGTTTGAAGTGAACGAAGCCTTCGCCTCGGTGGTGATGCGCTTCCAGAAAGAACTGTCCGTTCCGGACGAGAAAGTGAATGTAAACGGCGGCGCCATCGCCATGGGCCACCCGCTGGGCGCTACCGGCGCCATCATCCTTGGCACTCTGCTGGATGAACTGGAACGCCGTGAACTGCGCTACGGCCTGGCCACCCTGTGTGTGGGCGGCGGCATGGGCATTGCCACCATCATCGAGCGCGTCTGAACACCACTTTCAAAAAAAAGGAA
The DNA here is from genome assembly GCF_001574445.1 of Marinobacter excellens LAMA 842. NCBI lineage: Bacteria > Pseudomonadati > Pseudomonadota > Gammaproteobacteria > Pseudomonadales > Marinobacteraceae > Marinobacter > Marinobacter excellens. The sequence continues at coordinate 55,064 of NZ_LOCO01000021.1, read as the reverse complement.
CCGACCATGAGTGCCATCCAATACGACCTGGGTTCAGACCAGATTCTGACCCTGACCATCGACATGCCAGGCCAGTCCGCCAATACCATGAATGGCGAATTTCGGACCGCCCTGACCGACACCGTCAATAAAGTCAAAGGTGACCTGGACAACATCAAAGGTATCATTCTCGCCTCCGCCAAGAAGACCTTCTTTGCCGGCGGCGACCTGAACGAACTGTACAAAGTCACCCGCGAGCAGGCCAAAGAATTCGAAGATATGGTCAACGGCCTGAAAGCCGACATGCGGGTGCTGGAAACCTGTGGCAAACCTGTGGTGGCTGCCATCAACGGCACCGCTCTGGGTGGTGGCCTGGAACTCGCCCTGGCCTGCCATCACCGTGTAGCCATTGATGACGACCGCACCCAACTGGGCTTGCCAGAGGTGACCTTGGGCCTGCTACCCGGCGGTGGCGGTACCCAGCGCCTGCCCCGGATGATCGGCCTGGAAGCCGCCTTCCCGTTCCTGATGGAAGGAAAGAAGGTGAATCCCAAAGCGGCCCTGAAAGCCGGAATCGTGAACGAGCTGGCCAGTTCACCGGAAGACATGATCGCCAAGGCGCGGGCCTTCATCGAAGCCAACCCCAAGTGCCAGCAGCCCTGGGACCAGAAAGGCTTCCGATTCCCCGGCGGCGCCCCGCACCATCCTGCCATGGCGCAGAAGCTGGCCATCGCACCCGCGATGCTCAAGCAAAAAACCAAGGGCTGTTACCCTGCCCCTGAGCGGATTCTGGCCGCCGCCGTGGAAGGCGCCCAGGTGGACTTCGACAACGGCAGTCTGATTGAAACCCGTTACTTTGCCGAGCTGGCCACCGGTCAGGTGGCCAAGAACATGACCGGCACCTTCTGGTTCCAGCTCAACGCCATCAAGGCTGGCGGCAGCCGCCCGGACGGTGTTGAAAAAGAAACTTTCAAGAAAGTCGGGGTATTGGGTGCCGGCATGATGGGTGCCGGCATTGCCTACTCCACCGCCAGCCGCGGCATTGAGGTGGTGCTGAAGGATGTTTCCGTGGAAAACGCGGAGAAAGGCAAACGCTACTCCGAAAACCTGCTGGCCAAGAAAGTCAGCCGGGGCCGCATGACCGAAGCCCAGAAAGACGAGGTGCTGGCCCGCATTAAAGCCACGGGTTCCGCCGACGATCTGGAAGGTTGCGATCTGATCATCGAAGCAGTCTTTGAAGACAGCGATCTCAAAGCCAAGGTAACCCAGGAAGCCGAGCCGAAAATGGTGGCCAACGGCATCTTTGCCTCCAACACCTCCACCATTCCCATTACCCAGTTGGCCAAGGCTTCTGCCAAGCCGGACAACTTCATCGGTCTGCACTTTTTCTCCCCGGTGGACAAAATGCAGCTGGTGGAAATCATCGTTGGCGAGAAAACCTCCGATGACACCCTGGCTCGGGCGTTCGACTACGTGCAGCAAATCGGCAAGATCCCCATTGTGGTGAACGACAGCCGCGGCTTCTTCACCTCCCGAGTGTTCGGTACGTTCGTGAACGAAGGCATCAGTATGCTGGCTGAAGGCATTCATCCCTCAAGTATCGAGAATGCAGGGCTTCTGGCCGGCATGCCGGTGGGGCCACTGGCCATCTCCGACGAAGTCAGCATGACGCTGATGCAGCACATCCGCGCGCAGAGCAAGAAAGACACCGAAGCCGCCGGCGGCACCTGGCAGCCACACCCGGCCGAAGCGGTCATCGATGCCATGGTCGACACCCATGGTCGCAAGGGCAAAGCCGCCGGTGCCGGTTTCTACGAGTACCCGGAGAAAGGTAAAAAGTACCTGTGGCCGGAACTGGAGAACCTGTTCGTAGACCAGGCCAAGGCTCGCAGCGCCCAGCTGCAGGACCTGAAAGACCGCATTCTGTTCATGCAGGCGATCGAGACCATCCGTTGTCTCGAGGAAGGCGTGCTGAGAACCGTGGAAGATGCCAACATTGGCAGCATCTTCGGCATCGGCTACGCCCCCTGGACGGGCGGTGCCATCCAGTTCGTCAACCAGTATGGAGTTCGTGCTTTCGCTGAACGGGCACAGCAGCTGGCGGACCAGTATGGTGAGCGCTTCACGCCACCAGCACTGCTTCTGCAAAAGGCAGAAAACAACGAGTCCTTCGCCTGACCCAACCGGCCGGAGGGATTCCTCCTCCGGCCATTTTACGCCCCCTCCTCTTTACTTCCTGCAACCTGCCCCAATCTGAAAAGATAGGCAGCAACGTATATGGACATATTGTCACGAAGCGATACCCATGGCCTATGGCAACAGGTGTAGCGGTTGCCTACAATAAATTCATTACGGGTCAGAGCCGTCGTCACAGTCATCGGCGTCTGAACATGTTAGGCTGAAATCCGATTGTTCAGCCGTCCAGTATCGTCAGGTATGCATTTATGGCCATTGCGGAAAAACTCATGCAGCGTCACACCAAGCCATCCAGAGCCAGCAGGGTGGGCGCTTGCACAGCACTGACACTCTCTTTGCTGATGTCTGGCATGTCCGTCGCGCAGGCAAAAATTGACGACACGGCGGTTTACCAGCCTGTGGCCCCAACCATTGACCAGGCCCGGGCCAACATCCTGATCGCCCGCCAACTGCAATTCACACATTTTCGTAATCTTGGCATCAGTGATGAGCTGTCTGGCGATGTATTCGATGCGTACCTGAAATACCTGGATGGCCAGCGCATCTATCTGTCCCAACAGGATATCGACCTGCTCGCCAAGGCAAAATCCCGGCTCGGTTCCGCCCTGAAAACAGGCCAGCTTCAGCCAGGGTTCGAGATCTACAACCTGGTCCAGCAGCGCATCATCGAGCGGCTTCAGTTTGCCCTGAACGTTATTGATAACGGCCTGGATGAGCTTGATTTCAACACCGATGAGCGCATTCGGGTGGATCGCTCCAAGGCCGACTGGGAACCAGACCAGGAAGCCCTCGATGCCCTCTGGATCAAGCGAATCAAGAATGCCGTACTGGCCCAGCGCCTGAACGGTACGGAAGACGACACCATCAAAGACAACCTGCGCCGCCGGTATGAAGGTCAGCTGAAACGCGCCTACCAGGCCCGCAGCGAGGATGCGTTTCAGGCGTATATGAATGCCTTTGCCAGCATGTGGGACCCGCACACGTCCTATTTCTCACCGCGCACGTCTGAAAACTTCAACATCAATATGAGCCTGTCACTTGAGGGCATCGGTGCGGTCCTGCAATCCGACAACGAATACACCAAAGTGGTTCGCCTGGTGCCGGGTGGCCCCGCCGCCAAGCAGGGCCAACTGCAAACGGCAGACCGTATTATCTCCGTGGCTCAGGAGGGCGAAAAGCCGGTAAACGTCATTGGCTGGCGTCTGGACGAGGTGGTTGACCTGATACGTGGTCCCCGTAACTCCACCGTTACCCTGGAAGTGATTCCTGCCAACGCCGCCGACGAGAGCGTCACCCGCACCATTGCCATCAGCCGGGATGAAGTCAAACTGGAAGAACAAAGCGCCAGCAAGGACATCATCGAGCTGGACCGTTCCGGCGAAACCTACCGTGTTGGCGTGATCACCATTCCGACCTTTTACGCCGACTTCCAGGCCATGCAGGCCGGCGACCCCAACTACAAGAGCACGACCCGTGACGTTCGCAGGCTTCTGGACGATCTCAAGGAACAAGGTGTTGACGGCGTCGTCATGGACCTCCGCAACAACGGTGGCGGTGCCCTGCATGAGGCCAATGACCTGGTAGGCCTGTTTATCGACAAGGGCCCCACCGTGCAGATTCGTAACGCCAATAATGATGTGCAGATTCTTAACGACGAAGACCCCTCGGTTGCCTACGACGGCCCCCTGGTGGTTTTGGTGAATCGCATGAGTGCCTCGGCCTCGGAGATCTTTGCCGGCGCCATTCAGGATTACGGCCGCGGCCTGGTGGTGGGCTCTCAGACGTTCGGCAAGGGTACGGTTCAAGCCGTGCGGCCACTGAACCACGGCCAGCTGAAGATCACCCAATCCAAGTTCTATCGGGTGTCTGGTGGTTCTACCCAACATAAGGGTGTCATTCCGGATATCGAGATTCCGTCACGGGTCGACACGTCGCGAATTGGCGAAGACGCGCTGGATCATGCCCTGCCCTGGGACCAGATCGAAGCCGTGCCCCACACCCGGTACTTTGATTTCAGCGGTGTTATTGACGAGCTGCGCAGGCGCCATGAAGCCCGTTTCTCGGCCAGCCCCGAATTCAGCCTGCTGGAGCAGGAAATTGAGTTCCTGACCAAACAACGTGAAATGACCTACGTCAGCCTCAATATGGATGAACGCAAGGCACACCACGAACAGATTGAGAGAACTCGGCTGACCATTGCCAACGCACGTCGGGAACTGCGCGGAGAAGAGCCTTTCAAGACCCTGGATGAGCTGGAACAATGGCAGGACGAACAGGCCGCAGATCTCGACAGCACCGATGAAGAGCTGGACTTCGTGATCCGCGAGGGTGGTCATATCATGGCCGACCTGCTCGAGCTTGATCAGCGTACCGCGTCTATCCTGAAGCCAACACAATTTGCCGCCAAGGCTGAAGCCAGATAATCGCCATGGCTGACCGGGCAACGAAGGATCAACCGGAAAGCAGCCAACGGGCCCGCGTCCTGCAGGACATGCTGCTGGACGCCCTGCATGCCATGCGTTCCATGGAGCAGGTGGAAAGCATTGAACAGCCCGGCGGCCGGAATAAAACCTCCGACGGCATTATCGATCGCATCGTGGGCTTTACCGGCTCGGCACTCCGCCTGGGTGCCCGGGCCACCGACACCTCATTGCGGGTGGGACGGGCCCTGGTCAATTCCCAGGACCAGCTGCGAACCATGCTCGCTGCCGGCCAGTCCCTGAAAGACATCCGGGAGGTGGCCGGCCTCACCCTGTCTGAGATGAGCGAGGCGCTGAACCTCAAGGATAAGTCCCTGCTTGAGGCCATCGAAAACGGCACCTCTACCCTGTCTTTCGAGCTGATTCTGCGCCTGGCGGCGCTGATCGCCAGGAACGACCCCATTCCGTTCATCATGCGTACCACCCGGAACTATAATCCGGAGGTGTGGCAGATTCTGAACGATTGGGGCATCGGCCGCATTCCCCTGCAGTTCGAGCGGGAAAGGGAATTTATCAATATCTTCCGGCGCCACGATGACGCCCGCAATCTCTCGGACGAGGGGTTCCGCAAGGTATTGGAGTTCACCCGCCATAGCTTCGAGATGTCGATGCACTTTATCGAACAGCAGGAAGCCGAGATGGAGGAGCTGAAGGCAAGCCTGCAGCCCTCCGGACCTACAGAGAAAAAAGCGCCCTCAGGCAAATAATGCACGCATACCGGTGATGTTCGGATTCCTGACAGCGCCTTTTTCTGTAACAATCGCATCAATCAGGCTGGCTGGCGTCACATCAAACACCGGGTTGAACACCTCCACGCCAGCCGGTGCCAGCGGAATTCCCCGAATTTCCCGCACCTCGGTGCCATCACGTTCTTCGATAGGAATATCCTGGCCGGACTCCAGCGCCATATCCACTGTGCTGGAGGGTGCCACCACCATGAAACCGACCTTGTGATGGCGGGCCAGAACGGCCAGATTGTATGTACCTATCTTGTTCGCCACATCGCCATTGGCGGTAATCCGGTCGGCCCCAACGATCACCCACTTAACTCTGCCGGAAGCCATGATGGCCGCCGCTGCGCCATCGGCGTTCAGGGTGACCGGAATTTTGTCGCGGGTGAGTTCCCACGCCGTCAGCCTGCTGCCCTGCAACCAGGGCCGGGTTTCGTCCGCGTACACCCGGCTCAGCAGCTTTTCCTCGTGCAACCGGCGTATCACGCCGAGCGCCGTGCCATAGCCGCCGGTTGCCAGGGCACCGGTGTTGCAGTGCGTCAGCACCGACATGGCCTTTTCAGGCGCCATGACTTCCAGCGCATGGTCCGCCATGGCAAGGTTCGCCGCCAGATCTTCCTCATGAATGCGCACTGCCTCGGCGGCCAGCTGACGGGTGGCTTCGGCCAGGGATTCACAGCGCTCAAACACGCCTTTCATGCGTTCCAGGGCCCAGAACAGGTTTACCGCCGTTGGCCTGGATTGCGCCAGCTCGTCAATGGCCTTGTGCACCTCTGCCCGCCAATCGCCTGCGCCCGCATGCCTGGCGGCCAGGGCAACACCATAGGCGGCACTAATCCCGATCGCAGGGGCTCCGCGCACCACCATATCGGTAATGCACTGGGCGACACCGGAAGCGCCTTCCGCTTTAATCCAATGCTCTTCTGCAGGCAGCAGGCGTTGGTCCAGCAACTCGAGGCTATCGCCATGCCAGCGCAGGGCCACGGTGCCCATCGATCGATTGGCGGTGTGTTTTGCCATAGTCAACTCCATTCCGGTGGCTGAAAGCCGCCAGTATAACGCCAAGGCGCCCGTTTGCCTGCCCGGTTTGAGCATCAATGCCCTTCTGGCAAGGCATGACCTTGCCGTCGGGGTAGTTCTGCCATCGGCAGCTGGTTATACTTTGCAGCTGAATTTCAGGGCTTGGCCAAGCCCCTCAACACAAAGGCAGGTTAATGACGGCAGACACCATCACCGCAGCCGATATTCGAATCAATGCCCGCTGGCTGATTCCCGTAGAACCCTTCGGCATTGTGCTGGAGCACCAGGCGGTGATCCTGCAGGGCTGCCGCATTGCAGATGTGCTGTCGCAATCAGAGGCAGACCTGAAATACCGCACCCGCGAGACCGTCAACCTTGACCGGCATGTGGTCCTGCCCGGGCTCATCAACCTGCACGGCCACACCGCCATGTCTCTGTTCCGGGGCCTGGCAGACGACCTGCCGCTGATGACATGGCTGAACGACCACATCTGGCCCGCCGAAGGCAAGTTCGTCAGCGAGCCGTTTGTGCTGGACGGCACGCGGCTGGCGATGGCGGAAATGCTGCGCACCGGCACCACCACCTTCTCCGACATGTACTTCTTTCCGGAAGTGACTGCCCAGGTGGCCCACGATGCTGGTATGCGTGCCCAGGTCTGCTTTCCGCTGATGGATATGCCCACGGTCTGGGGTTCCGGGCCGGACGAGTACCTGCGTAAAGGGGCGGCCCTGATCGAACAATGGCAGGGTGACGACTACATCATGCCGACGATTGGCCCCCATGCCCCCTACACGGTTTCTGACCAGCCACTGAAAGACGCCGTCAACCTGGCGGAGAAAACGGGCGCGGCGATCCAGTTGCACCTGCACGAGACTGCCTTTGAAGTTGATGAGGCAGTGAAAGCTTCAGGCAAGCGACCTGTCACCCGGATGGCGGAACTGGGAGTTCTTGGCAGGAACACCCAGTGTGTGCACATGACCCAGATTGACGATTCCGACCTGGAACAACTGGTGCGCTCAGGGGCCCACATCGTGCACTGCCCGGAATCCAACCTGAAGCTGGCCAGCGGCCTGTGCCCGGTCCAGAAACTCATGGACCACGGTATCAATGTCACCATCGGCACGGATGGCGCCGCCAGCAACAACGACCTGGACCTGTTCGGTGAGCTGAAAACCGCAGCCATGGTCGCCAAGGTGGTGGCCGGGGATGCCTCGGCGTTGTCGGCCCACCGGGCGCTGGAAATGGCCACCCTGAACGGTGCACGGGCGCTTGGACGGGATCAGGAATTGGGTTCCCTGGTGCCCGGCAAGCTGGCAGACCTGATTGCCGTGGACCTGAGCGACCCCTTCCTGCAACCGGTTTACGACCCGGCATCTCACCTGGTTTACAGCAACCATGGTCGGGCAGTAAGCCACAGCTGGATTCACGGCGTACCTCAATTACAGGACGGTCGCCTGACCCGTATCGACGTGCCTGACCTGATGCTTCGGGTCAGTGAATGGCGGCAACAGATTCTCAGTTAACCTTTTCACCCAGGTGTAGCACCATGAGCAACCAGAACGTAGACCAGAACGAGATTGCCAAGTTTGAGGCTCTGGCCAGCCGTTGGTGGGACCCCACCAGCGAATTCAAGCCATTGCACGACATCAACCCTCTGCGCCTGAATTACATTGACGAGCGGGTAGCCCTGGCCGGCAAAAAGGTGCTGGACGTCGGTTGCGGCGGTGGCCTGTTGTCGGAAGGCATGGCCCTGCGCGGCGCCCATGTAACCGGTATCGATATGGGCGAAGCACCCTTGTCAGTCGCCAAACTTCACGGTTTGGAATCGGGCGTGAACGTTGATTACCGGCAAACCACCGTCGAAGAGCTGGCGCGTGACCCGGAACATGCCGGCCAGTACGACGCCGTCACCTGCCTGGAAATGCTGGAGCATGTGCCGGACCCAGCTTCGGTTATCCGCGCCTGCGCCGCCATGTTGCGCCCGGGTGGCCACATGTTTGTCTCCACGATTAACCGGAACCCGAAGTCTTTCCTGTTTGCCATCGTGGGCGCGGAATATGTGCTCAACATGCTGCCCAAGGGCACCCATGAGTGGAAAAAGTTTATCCGGCCTTCGGAGATGTCCGACCACTTGCGCCATGCTGGCCTGGAAGTCCAGGAACTCACCGGCATGACCTACAACCCGCTAACCAAGGTGTACAAACTGGGCCGGGATGTCGACGTCAACTACCTGATGCACGCGCGGGATATTCGTGAAGACTGACGCTCTCCCTTCAGCCGTACTGTTCGATCTGGACGGCACGCTGATTGATACCGCCCCGGATTTCATCCGCTGTCTGAATATGCTGCGGCAACAGCACAAGCTGGAGGCCTTACCGGCGGAGCATATCCGGCGTTCGGTATCTAACGGCGCCCGGGCGATGATCCGGGTCGGCTTTGGCCTGGAGCCGGAACACCCGGATTACCTGGAAAAGCACACGGCGTTTCTGGACCTGTATGAAGCAGGTGTCGCCATCGAAACCACCCTGTTCGAAGGCATGGACGAGTTGCTGCTTGATCTGGAAAGCCGGTCTATTCCCTGGGGCATTGTCACCAACAAGCCCGCCCGGTTTGCCATTCCCCTGATCGAAGCCCTCGGGCTTGCAGAACGATGCGCCACGCTGATTTGCCCGGACCATGTGACCGAGCGTAAACCTCACCCCGAACCGCTGTTCCTGGCATGCCGTGAGATTGGCGCAGAGCCGAAACAAGCGATCTACGTGGGTGACCACGAACGGGACATTGAAGCAGGCCGGAACGCAGGTATGCGTACCATCGCCGTTCGCTACGGCTACATCGAGCAACCGGAATCGGTTGACCTGTGGCAAGCCGATATCATCGTTGATACCGTCAGCGACCTGGCAAAGCTGTTACAATAGCCGCCGATTCATTTTCATCACCGGCCCCAAGCTGGCCAGTAACCGCCTGAACACGGAGACAGGTTATGCAAGATTACCAGGCACCCGCCGATCTTCTGAAAGACCGCATTGTCATGGTAACCGGAGCCGGTAGCGGCATCGGCCGCGCCGCTGCCAAAGCCTATGCTGCCCATGGCGCCACCGTCATTCTGGTTGGCCGCACCGTAGGCAAGCTGGAAGAGGTGTACGATGAAATTGAAGCCGCCGGCCACCCGCAACCGGCCATCGTGCCGATGAACTTCGAGGGTGCGGCGGTCAAGGAATACGAAGAGCTGGCGATGACCCTGGAAGAGAACTTCGGCCGGCTTGATGGATTGCTGCATAACGCCGGCATTCTGGGCTCCCGCAGCCCGGTAGAGCTGTATGATCCAGAAATCTGGAACAAGGTGATGCAGGTAAATGCCACTGCCCCGTTTTTACTCAGCCGGGCGATGATTCCCCTGCTGCGTAAATCCGATGATGCTTCCATGATTTTTACCTCGTCTGGCGTTGGTCGCCAGGCCCGGGCCTACTGGGGTGCCTATGCGGTATCGAAATTTGCCGTCGAAGGCCTGAGCCAGCTGCTGGCGGATGAACTGGATGACAACCGCCACAATATCCGGGTAAACAGTCTGAACCCCGGTGCCACCCGTACCAATATGAGAGTGCTGGCTTATCCGGCAGAAAACCCGAACCAGAACCCGGCGCCGGAAGAACTGATGCCGGTGTACCTGTACCTGATGGGCAAAGACAGCCAGGGTATCAACGGCCAGCAAATCGACGCGCAGCCGAAGAAATAATGGAACTCCTGTTTTACACCACTTCCCAGTGTCATTTGTGCGAGCTGGCGGAAGCGCTTTTGGTGAGCACACCCATGCCAGAGCCAATCCCTGTGGACGTGGTAGACATTGCCCAGTCTGAAGAACTGGTTGAGCGCTACGGCACACGCATTCCGGTGCTGCGCCGTAACGACACCGGCGCGGAGCTGGACTGGCCGTTCACCAGGGACCAGTTACTCACGTTTCTGCAATGAGGATCCGCTGACATGCTGATGATCATCTCCCCCGCCAAGACCCTCGACTACGACAGTCCGTTGGCGACGGAAACCTACACTCAACCGGATTTTCTGGACGATGCCTGCGAGCTGATCGACCAGCTCAAAGAACTGGAGCCGCATCAGGTCAGTAACCTGATGAGCATCAGCGACAAACTCGGCCAGCTCAACGCCGACCGGTTCCGCACCTGGCACACGCCCTTTACACCGGACAATGCCCGCCAGGCGATCCTGGCCTTCAAGGGCGATGTCTATACCGGGCTGGACGCCGAAAGTTTTTCTGAACAGGATTTCGCCTTCGCCCAGAAGCATCTGCGCATGCTTTCCGGCCTGTACGGCCTGCTTAAGCCGCTGGATCTGATGCAGCCATACCGCCTGGAGATGGGCACCAGGTTCGAGAACCAGCGAGGCAAAGACCTTTACGCTTTCTGGGGCAGCAAGATTACCGAAGCCCTGAACGAATTGCTGGCGCAAGACGACCAGGTGCTGGTAAACCTTGCCTCCAACGAGTACTTCAAGAGTGTGCAAAAGAAGCAGCTCAACGGCCGCCTGATTACGCCCCAGTTCAAGGACTGGAAAAATGGCCAGTACAAGATGATCAGTTTCTACGCCAAGAAGGCCCGGGGCCTGATGTGCCGTTACGCCATTCAGAACCAGATTACCCAGGCCGACGACCTCAAGGGCTTTAACCTTGAAGGCTATTATTTCAGCGAAGACCAATCCGATAAAAACAATTGGGTTTTCCTGCGGGATGAACACTAACCGTACCTGTTGATATCGGAGTAACCATGAACGAAGCAGTCTTCTCCCAGATCGCCATGCTGGTGTTTCTGACGGGCCTTATTGTCTGGATGGGTTTCATCGTTTGGGACCTGGCCAAAAAATCCCAGGCCGGGAAGTTCGGCACCATTGCCCTGTTTACCGTGCTGGGCGCCGGCGTAGTGGGCTTTATCGTGAAAACCGTGCTGGTAGAGATCATGCAGATCTGATCTGCCCGGATAGCCGTCACTTTACGGCCACCACCGTGTGGCCGTATCATCCTCTGCCCTTTTGCAACGCTCCGAACAAACAGCAAGGATTCAGCCCCAATGTGGTTTCGTAACGCCCGGATTTTCCGTTTCACCAAGCCCTTTGATATCACCGCCGAAGCCCTGGAAGAAAAGCTGCAGGCTGATGCTTTCAAGCCCTGCGGCCCCCAGGAAACCACCCGCCAGGGTTGGGTGCCTCCCCTTGGAAAACACGGTGAGCAATTGGTGCACAGCGCCAACGGTTACCACCTGATCGCTCTGCGCAAGGAAGAGAAGATTCTGCCGGGCCCTGTGGTCAAGGAAGCCGTAGAAGAGCGAGCCGAGGCCATCGAGCTGGACCAGGGCCGAAAAGTGCGCAAGAAGGAAAAAGAGGAAATCAAAGAGCAGGTGATGCTGGAAATGCTGCCCCAGGCGTTTTCCCGTAACCGCCGCTGCTTTGCCTACCTGGCACCGCAGGACGGTGTACTGGTGGTCGATGCTGGCTCTGCCAAGCAGGCGGAAGATCTGGCATCCACCCTTCGAAAAAGCCTGGGTTCGCTGCCCGTTCGCCCACCGGCAGTAGAGCAGGCACCTGCCTTTACCTTCACCGGCTGGCTGACGGAAACCATCGATCACCCGGCCAATATCGTGCTGGGCGGCGAGTGCGAACTCAAGGATCCTTCAGAAGACGGCGGTGTGGTGCGGTGCAAGGGCCTGGACCTGAAAGCCGATGAAATTCGCAACCACCTCGAAACCGGCATGCAGGTGACCAAGCTGGCGCTGACCTGGGATGACAACGTCTCTTTCGTTCTGGATGAGGAACTGGGCATCCGCCGGCTGAAATTCGGTGAAACCCTGCAGGACCAGCTGGATGATGTGGACGTGGACGACGCCGTGGCCAAGTTCGACGCCGCCTTTACGCTGATGACCCTGGAACTCTCCCGAATGATTCCCGGGCTGCTGGAAGCGCTCGGCGGTGAAGACCGCTCCGCCATCGTCGAGGAATAAGGCCAAAGGGGGTACTTACAGGTGCCCCCCTTTCCCCAGCCGCTCTTTTTGCCAGTCTTTTACCGGCTCATTCAGCACCAGTCGTAGATCCATCACTTCTTCTTCCGGGTTGTACTTGATTTCAAAACCCAGATGCTCTGCCAACTTTAACATTGGGCGGTTATCCGCCAGCACGTTGCCGATCATTTCCATGGTGCCCCGGGCACGGCAGTAGTCGATCATCTTCTGCATCAGTGCCACGCCCAGCCCCTCACCTTTCATCCGGTCGTCCACCATCACAGCAAACTCACAGCGCAGGTTGTCTGCGTCTGTCCAGGTGCGAACAGTGCCCAGGGTTTCCTCTCCCTCACCGTCCAGCCGCGGTGCATTGGCGATAAACACCATTTCACGGTCGTAATCGATCTGCACCATCTGGGCAACGTCTTCCCGGGAGAAATGTTTTCGGTACTGGAAGAACCGGTAACGAATGGACTCTGGTGACTGATGTTCGTGGAATGAACGGTGGGCCGGCTCATCTTCCGCCAGCACCGGGCGGATAATGACTCGCCGACCGGATTTTGGCAGCACAATCCACTCTTCCAGCTCCCTCGGGTATGGCTGGATGATCGGTTTGCCCCGGCGGTCATCCAGATCAATGGCAATGTTTACCGCCACCGCCCCCTGCTCATTGAACAGCAGTGGCGCAATCTCCAGGCCCCGAATCTCCGGGATGTCGATGACAATCTGGGACAGGGTGACCAATGTCTCCGACACGGCACGAATGTCTTCCTCAGGCTTGAGGCTGTGCTCCTTCAACAGTTTGTACATGTAGGTGCGGCGCAGCAGCTCGCGGGCCAGCACCATGTTCAGCGGCGGCAAGGCAATTTGCCGGTCGGTCATGATGTTGATCTGAGCCCCCGCTGCACCGCACACCACCAGCGGGCCGAACAAGTTGTCCCGAGTGATCCCCACACTGAACTCAATGCCGCCCACATGCTGATACGAACGCTGCACGGCAAAACCGAGAAATCCGCTGCGGGGGAAGTGCTCCCTGTACTCATCCATCAGGAAGCGGCAGCTATCGATAATGGCTTGCTCACTGTTGAGCTTTTTGACCGTGCCTTTGTAACGGCGCTGGGTAGGGCTCAGGTCCAGAAACGGAAAGCAGCCCTGTTCATGCACCACCGTAATATCAATGGGCCGGCGCTCCACCGCAAACACCTCAAGTACTTCTTCGACATCGTCACAGTAAACGGTGTCGATGGTGTTGATGCCATAATCACAGATCACCCGCCGGGCTTCGCGGTTGGACAGATGCCTCCGGCCATCGCTCAGTGCCCGGGCCACGAGTTTCCGGGTATTGGCACGGTCGGCGAAATGGTCGGTGAAGGATTCCGGTGTTTCTGTCAGCAGCCTCTGCACCCGCTGGTGACGAACGTGCTGCATAAAGGCCATGACCGCCTTCTCCGGATTGAAGAACGACGGCAGGCCGGCACGATAAAACTCTTCACGGGAATCCATCACCGTGCTCTGCCCCAGCCAGCAGGTGAAAATGTTCAGCCGTGTGCCCTTGGAAGCCTGCACCACCGCATCGGCAATCTGCAGGCTGTCCTCGATCAGGGTTGGCGCATACATCACCAACACGTTGGCCACGTTCGGGTCTTTGGCGAGAATCTTGATCGCCTTGCCATAAAGTTCTGGCGTGGCGTCGTAGTTGAGGTCGATCGGGTTTTTCCGGGTCCAGTAGGCCGGCAACAGCTCCGCCAGGGCATCAACGGACTGCTCCGACAGTTCCGCCAGTTCGCCGCCCAGGTCGGCCAACCGGTCCACCGCCAGCACACCGGGGCCAACCCCGTTGGCCATGATCGCCAACGATTCGCGCCGCAGCGGGCGCATTCGGGTCAGGGTTTCCAGGGCATCAAACATCTGGCCCAGGCCGTCCACCCGTAACACACCGGCTCTCTGCAGCATGGCATCGTAAATCGGGTCACTGCGCTTGATGCCGGCCGGTAACTCATGGGCGAACCACTCCGACTCCGGCACCCGGCCGGATTTCACCGCAATAACCGGTTTGGTCCGGGAGGCTACCCGTACCGCCGACATAAAGCGGCGGGGATTGGGAATATTTTCGATGTGCAAAAGGATAGCGCGGGTCTGGGTGTCCTGGGCCAGGTAATCGATCAGGTCGTCGTGATCAATGTCCATGCCATCGCCCAGTGTCAGGAAGTAAGAAAACCCGACACCCCGGGCAAAAGCCCAGTCAATCACCGAACTGGCAATGGTGCCGGACTGCCCCACAAACGCCACCCGTCCGGGAATGGCGCCCATGTGTGCATAGGTGGCGTTAAGATGACGTGCCGGCACCATCAGGCCGATGGTATTGGGCCCCAATACCCGAATGCCGGTTTCCCGGGCCGCGTCCCGCACCGAATACATCAACGGCTGCCCGGTTTTACTGTGGGTACGTGACATACCGCCGGTCATCACAATGGCAGTACGCACACCACATTCGCCGAGCTTTCGAATCATTTTCGGCACAGTATCCGGTGGCGTACAGATAATGGCCAGATCCGGGCTAAAATCCAGTTTCGAGACCTTCTTGACGCAAGGAACCCCGTGCACGTTGTCGTAGTCGGTCTGGTTGACCACCACCAGGCGGCCTGGATAGCCACCACCCAGCAGGTTCCTGAGTACCATACCACCGAGGTTCTCGGCCCGTTCGGAAGCACCAATCACAGCAATGGATTCAGGATTGAACAGGCTTTCCAGATAGCGGGTACTCAAGGTGACTCTCCCTGACCATGGGCGACGAAGATATGGATAAGAATCTCAATAAAACAGGATACTTATCAATGTATAACTTATCTTAGATGGGTATTTCCTGATGTAAATCCGGTATCACAACCATTAGACCAAAGAAATACGACAAACTTCGGTTTTCCCTGATAACATGGCCTGAAAAATAAGCATATTCGGGTTCAGGCTAGACGTATGACCACGGCATTTTTCTCCCACGATGACTGCATGAAGCACAATATGGGCCCGGAGCACCCGGAATGCCCTGAGCGAATCTCCACCATCCTCGCGTATCTGGCAGACACTCACCTGGAACGGGATCTGGACTGGGTTCGACCGGAAGAAATTACCCGTGACCAGCTGTTAACGGTGCACCCCGAGACTTACCTTCAACAGCTGGATATGATGCAGCCTACCCGGGGCCGGGTGTTTACCGATCCGGACACCGCCATGATGCCGGATACCCTGCGCGCCGCCCGACTGGCCGCCGGCGGCAATATCCAGGCGGTCGATATGGTAATGAGTAGTCAGGTGACCAACGCGTTTGTCTGCGCCCGCCCACCCGGGCACCATGCCGAGCGCTCCAAATCCATGGGGTTCTGCTTCTATAACAACGTGGCACTGGCAGCCATGCGCGCCCTCACCTTCCATCACCTGGAACGGGTTGCGATCGTTGATTTCGATGTGCATCAGGGCAACGGCACCGTGGACATCGTTGGCGGAGACGAACGCATCCTGATGTGCTCCAGCTTCCAGCACCCTTTCTATCCGCACTCCCATGTGCATCGCCAGGCGGACAACATTATCAATGCGCCGATCGAGGCCAACTGCTCGGCTCTGGACTACCGTAAAACGGTGGAAGCAGCGTGGCTTAAGAAATTGCAGGATTTCCGCCCGCAGCTGGTACTGATTTCCGCCGGTTTTGATGGCCATAAACTCGACCCGATGGCAGAACTGAATCTGGAAGTCGATGACTATCGCTGGTTGACGGAAATGCTGATCAGCGTGGCCCATGACCACGCAAACGACCGGATTGTGTCAACTCTGGAGGGGGGATATCACCTGAAAGCGCTGGCCGAAAGCGTCACCGCCCACCTGGACCTGCTCAGCACGGTTTACTGACAAGTCCCGCTCCATTCAGCCTGAGAAATCCATACCCGGGCCGTTCGCCTGCTGTAACTCGGGGCGCTCGCCCTGCCGTTGCAAGCGAATGGTGGTACGGCGATTATCCGCATGCCGGCGGGAAACCGGGAACTGGTCACCGTGCCCACGCACAATCAGAAGGTCATCATCGATACCGCGGGATCGCAGATAGTCCGCCACCACATTCGCCCGCTCTTCGGACAGCGCCCGGTTATCGATGCGGCTGCCAACACTGTCTGAATGGCCGTCCACAAATATCCGCTCAACGGTGGAATCCGCCATTACGTAGGTCACGATGTTATCCAGCAGCTGCCTGTCGGTATCAGACAGGCTGGTACTGCCGCTGGCAAACGGCACTCGGGAACGACGAATCTGGTCGTAGTTCACCGGCAGCAGGCTGGATACGCACTCCCGGTAGCCCGAGTACGGGCCTGAGAAATTAACGTTGGAAAGTTGGACCCGCACGGGCCGGTCATCATAACGGGCAGCTCGTGTGACGGTCGGGCGCATCCCCTGCAACAAGCCCTGAGTCATCAGCGTTGCCTCACGACTGCTGACCGTGACCGCCCTGGGCTGGTCAGAGACCGTTACCGAGCCGATGGCCCGGGGCGCCACGCCAGGACGCCAGGCTGGCGCTTCCACCACTAGCTGGCCGCGACCAGGGCGCATCACCGGGATCTCGGATTCCAGATAGAAACTCAACGCTTCGCCGGCCCGATGGCGGAAAACCGCCCTGCCGTATCCCGGTACCTCGTGTACCAGGGAACACTCAAACACAGATTCCGACAGGTACCACTGGCTGTTCTCAATGCCGGCACCGTAGCTTGTCGCCAAAACAGGCGTAGCTGTCACTGAAAGCAAAGCCGACACGCCTGCAGCTGCCAGTTTTTGATGAAGCAAATGGTGAAGCGAATAAGTCATTGTGAGAGCGCCTCGAAAACCGGGTCTGTTTCCAACATGACTGTTTAACGGCGTTCAAAATGATTACTTGAGCCACAAAGGGACTGGATTAGCAAAAACATTCCCATCCGCCTTCTGATATAATCCGCAAAATTTTTTGGCTGCTTAGCGGATACCATCATGACCAGAACACTCACCATCACCCGCCCCGACGACTGGCACCTGCACGTGCGCGACGGTGCTGTACTGAACAGCGTGGTGCCGGCCACCGCCGCCTGCTTTGGCCGGGCGATCATCATGCCCAATCTGGTGCCACCGGTAACCGACGCCGCAGCCGCCGTGGCCTACCGTGACCGGATCCGGGCAGCCGCCGGCAATACCGCCTTCGAGCCACTGATGACGCTGTACCTGACCGAAAGCATGACCCCCGAAACCATTCGGGAAGCCAAGGCCGCCGGCGTTGTCGCTGCCAAACTCTACCCCGCGGGCGCCACCACCAATTCAGAATCGGGTGTTACCGATATCAGCAATATTTACCCGGTACTTGAAGCCATGGCCGAGTGCGGCATGCTGCTTCTGGTTCACGGCGAAGTCACGGATGCCGACATTGATATCTTCGACCGGGAAAAAGTGTTTCTGGAACGGGTCCTGAGCCCAACCATCGAGGCCTTCCCGACCCTGAAAGTGGTCCTGGAGCACATCACCACGGCGGACTCCGCCGAGTTTGTGCGCGCCCACACCGGCGGCAACCTGGCCGCCACCCTGACGCCCCAGCACCTGATGTACAACCGCAACCACATGCTGGTGGGCGGTATCCGCCCCCACCTGTATTGCCTGCCGATCCTGAAACGCAACAAGCATCAGTTGGCCCTGCGCGAGGCGGTTGCCAGCGGCGATCCGCGCTTCTTCCTGGGCACAGATTCCGCCCCCCACGCCCGCGACAAAAAGGAAGCCGCCTGCGGCTGCGCCGGTTGCTATTCTGCCTACGGCGCCATTGGCCTGTACGCAGACGTCTTTGAGGAACTCGGCATTCTCGACAAACTGGAAGCCTTTGCCAGTTTCAACGGCGCCGACTTTTACGGCCTGCCACGAAACACCGACACCATTACCCTGGTACGTGAGCCCTGGACCATGCCAGAGCAACTGCCGTTGGCCGACGGTAACATCGTACCCTTGAAGGCCGGTGAAACCGTTCACTGGCGCATGGCGTAACTCATCATTCATTCATAACACGAACATCGGAGTTCGAGTGTCAGAAGAAAACAAGCCGCCACATCCTATGTCCCAACGCTTCCGTGGCTTCCTGCCTGTGGTTGTCGATGTTGAAACCGCCGGTTTCAATCCGGAGCGGGACGCCCTGCTGGAAATTGCCGCCGTCATACTGACCATGGACGACGATGGCTTGCTGCGCCGGGGGGAAACCCACGTACAGCAGATTGACCCCTTCGAAGGCGCCAACCTGGAGCAGTCTGCCCTGGACTTCACCGGCATCGACCCCTGGAACCCGGAACGTGAGGCAGTTCCTGAGCGGGAAGGCCTGAGCGAAATATTCTCCCCGATCCGCAAGGCGGTGAAAGCCCACGACTGCAAGCGTGCGGTTCTGGTCGGCCACAACGCCACCTTTGACCACAACTTTGTGTTTGCGGCTGCCTTGCGGGCCGACATCAAACGTAACCCGTTCCACCCGTTCTCCACCTTTGATACCGCAACCCTGGCTGGCCTTGCCTATGGCCACACGGTGCTGGCGCAAGCCTGTAAGCTGGCGGGCATCCCCTTCAGCAACAAGGAAGCCCACTCCGCAGCCTACGATGCAGAAAAAACCGCTGACCTGTTCTGCGGCATCGTGAACCGCTGGAAAGAGCTGGGCGGTTTTCCGCCGCCGCTCATTGAGCCAGAGGAAGAAGCGACAAGCTGATAACCGCCAGAATCAAAAAAACCCGCCGAAGCGGGTTTTTTCTTGCCTGGAGACAGCTTACCAGTAGATACCTCGCATAATGGCCGCGAACGCCACCTGCTCGGTCGACACCTTGGGCTTTTCACCCGACTTGCTACCAGCGGCAGACGGAGAATCCGGGAACATCCGGTAACCGGTGTTCATGATAATCTCACCCATCTTCGGCGCCAGGGCGTGCAGAACCTGGGCAAAGACACCCAGGCGAGTCGCAATACGCTTCGGCCGGTAAACGATGGCATCCGCCACCATCTGCGCAGCTTCATCCGGTGACAGCGTGGGTACCGAATCGTAAATCTTGGTCGGCGCAATCATCGGCGTTTTCACCAACGGCATGTTGATGGTGGTGAACGTCAGATTACGGTCAGACCACTCCGCCGCCGCACACCGGCTGAAGGCATCCAGCGCTGACTTCGACGCCACATAGGCCGAGAAACGTGGTGCGTTGGTCAGTACCCCAATGGACGAGATATTCACCACATGGCCACGGCGGCGCTCCAGCATGGCCGGCGCAAAGCCCATGATCAGGCGCACAGAACCGAAGTAGTTCAGCTGCATGGTGCGCTCGAAATCGTGGAAACGGTCAAACGACAAGGACAGCGAGCGTCGAATAGACCGGCCGGCATTGTTCACCAGTACGTCTACATGGCCGTGATTATCCAAAACCGTCTTTACAAAGCGATCACAGTCTTCCATGTCGGAAAAATCGCACTGGTACGCGTGGATATTACCGCCACGGGCTTCCAGATCGGCTGCCACTTCGTCCAGGGTTTCCTTGGTGCGGGCGCCAATCACCAGGATTGCACCGGCTTCCGCCAGCTTCTGGGCAGTTGCCAGGCCAATACCGGAAGTGGCACCGGTGACAACACACACCTTGCCTTCCACTGTTCCCTTCAGGGTGCGGTCCTTGAACAGATCCGGGTCCAGGTTACGCTCCCAGTAGTCCCAGATCACAGGCGCATAGCTTGGCAGGCGCGGCACGTCGATGCCGGTGCCTTTCAGCGCCCTTTCAGTTTCACGGGCATCGAAACGGGTCGGATAGTTGATGAACGACATTACCGACGGCGGAATGCCCATATCATCCAGAACGGCACTGGCGATGCGCTTAACCGGTGGCAGATTCTTGATGCTCTGGCGAATGAACGGGGGAATAAAGCCAAACATCCGGGAATCAATACGCATCCCCATTTTGGGAGCGTGGCCCGCCTCGCTGAAGATATTGAGGATTTCACCCACTTTATAGGGATCAGAGTCCACCAGGTGGAAACACTTGCCGTCTTCCCCTTCGAGATGGGCAATGTGATCCATGGCGTTCACCACGAAATCGACCGGCACAATGTTCAGGCGGCCGCCTTCAATACCAATGGTGGGAACCCATTGCGGCAAGGCATGGCGAATCTTCTGGATCATCTTGAAGAAGTAGTAAGGGCCGTCAACCTTGTCCATCTCGCCGGTTTCGGAATGGCCAATCACCATGCCGGGGCGATAGATACGGAACGGCACCTTGCACTCATCCCGCACCACTTTTTCGGACTCATGCTTGGTGCGCAGATAGGGGTGGTCCAGCTTCTCGGCTTCCTCAAACATGTCCTCCCGGAAGGTGCCCTTGAACAGGCCTGCCGCCGCTATGGATGACACATGGTGGAAGTGCTTGGCCGCCATGGCCTCAGCCGCCTGAACCGCCGCCCGGGTGCCCTCGATGTTGGTGGCCGCCTGGGACTCTTCATCGGCGCCCATGTCATAGACCGCCGCCAGATGGAAAAAGTGATCGACATTTCCCTTGAGGGATTTCAGGGTCTTGGCGTCGATTCCGAGGTTCTTGCTGGTCAGATCACCAATGACCGCCTTTACCCGGGACTCATCCACACCCCACCGCTCGCGCAGTTTTTCGAGTTTGCCCTGGGACTGTTCACGTACCAGGACATACACGGTACCGCCTCGGGCGAGCAGCTTTTCAACCAGAAAGCGGCCGATAAACCCGGTACCGCCTGTCAGGAAATAATTCATAGGTACTCCATCCTGCCTGTTGCTCTGTTGTTGTCATTACACCAGCACGAGTAAGACTAAAGTCTTACCTGCATTCCATTGGCCGGCATTGTACTTAATTGCAACTTTCATGTATCGAACTTTTTTAGAGCTTTTGCTCTGTAACCCTTTGTTTTTGTTAGAGCCTTTACTCTAAAAACCGGCCTTCCGCCTGGCAGAAAATGTCCCTGTTGCCGACACACTGAGTTTGAGATTAGCACAGTAAACACCTGCTGCGAGCCTTGCGACCACAATTACCGATGGGCAATGCAAGGCTCGCCCGGCAATGCGATAATCGGGAACTTACCGCGCCAGACGGCGTCACTAACTAGCCACGATCCTGAGAGTTACCAGACCAGCATGCAAAACGACAGCCCCAATACCGAACGCTACATTGCCATCGCCCGCGCCTGCCTGAAGGCCATCAACGACACCGCCGCTAACAGTGGTAGTCGGGAGGAGAAGATCCAGGCGGTCTATCAGGCGATCGACAAAGCTTTCCAGGCGGAGTTTTCCGAATATCGGCAATCCGTTGCCATCATGGCAACCGTACTTGAACGTATCGCTTCGGGCGAACTGGACGCCGACAAAGCCGCCAGCCTTGCCCGCAAAACCCTGGACCAGCAACCCGCTGGCACCCAATCCGGGATCATGCACTGAGCAAAACCCCCACTTTGACCGGACAGAAGAGGCACCATGACAGCTGACCGCCCCGTGTTCCAGAACCTGTACCGTTTCCAGTTTGTTTTGTTATTTTTACTTGGCAGTGTGCTGCTCAGCCCTCTGGCTGTTGCCGGCGCATCGCCGACCAAAAGCCCCAACGACCCTAACGAATACCGGTTTCTGGAACTGGACAACGGCCTGCGGGTGATTCTGGCCTCAGACCCCGAAGCCGACAAAGCAGCCGCCTCAATGAATGTCGCCGTTGGCAGCGGCAACGACCCCGCCGACCGCGAGGGTCTGGCACATTTCCTGGAACATATGCTGTTCCTGGGAACCGAGAAGTATCCGGACCCGGGCGAGTACCAGCAGTTCATTCGCAGCCATGGCGGCAGTCATAACGCCTTTACCGCATTTGCCGACACCAACTATTTTTTTGATGTCGAGGCAGAATTCCTTGAGCCGGCCCTTGACCGCTTCGCCCAGCAGTTCTCCCACCCGCTGTTCACACCGGAGCTGGTCGACCGGGAACGTAACGCTGTGCACTCGGAGTACACCGCCAAACTCAAGGAAGATGGCCGCCGGTTCCTGTCTGTTCTGAAGGCCGGGGGCAACCCCGATCACGCCTTCAGTCAGTTTGCCGTCGGTAACCTGACAACCCTGGAAAACACTGAAGAGAATCCCCTGAGACCAGACCTGATCCAGTTCTGGCAGGACCAGTATTCCGCCAACATCATGACACTGGCAGTTTACGGCCCGCAGCCCCTCGACCAGTTAGAGCAGATGGTCCGGGAACGCTTTATCGCCATCGAAAACCGAAACCTGACGGCCAAGACACACCCACAGCCGCTGTACGTTGAGAGCAGATTGCCCGAACGCATTACTGCTGAAAGCCTGCGAGATTCCCGCAGCATGACGCTGTCGTTCCCGATCCCATCGCAGCGGGACAATTACCGGACCAAACCGGCATCCTATGTGGCCAATCTACTGGGCCACGAGGGCCCCGGCAGCCTGTTTGACACCCTCAAACAGGCGGGTCTGGTGGAGTCGTTGTCGGCCGGGCTGGGAATGGATACCGGGGATCATGCCACGCTGGACATCCGTATGTCTCTCACGCGCGAAGGCCTCGAACGGCAGGACGAGATCATCGCGCTGGCGTTTCGGTACATCGACAAGGTCCGGCAATCCGGAGTTAACGAAGACCGCTTCGAGGAAATGAAACAGCTTGCGGTGATTGACTTCCGGTTTCGCGAGCGCAGTGAGCCGATGCGCGAAGCCATGCGCCTATCCAGCCTTTTACGGGACTATCCACCGGAAGATCTGTTGAGCGCGCCCTGGCTGATGGATCGTTACGCTCCGGAACAGTACAAAGCGCTTCTGGAACGCCTGACACCCGATAACCTCAAAGTCTGGGTGTTTGCCCCCAACCGGAATTTCGAAGCGCCACAGTTTACGCAGTGGTATCAGACACCCTGGCAGAGAGCGCCGCTCAGCGTCGAAAGTGAAGTAGAGTCCACGCTGGCTGAGCGCCTGGCCCTACCCGCCGCCAATCCGTTTGTTCCGGAAAACCTGGAGCTGGTGCCCGGAAACACCATGGCCCAGCCAGTGCTGCTGGACGAACTGGATGGCCTGGCTGTCTGGTACGCCAGGGACACCCAGTTCAACACGCCCAAAGCCAACGTGTTTATCAGCCTGCGCACTCCGCAGGCGAGATCCTCCGCCCGCAACGAGGTGCTAACCCAATTGCTGGTGGACG
Source organism: Marinobacter excellens LAMA 842 (assembly GCF_001574445.1). Lineage (NCBI taxonomy): Bacteria > Pseudomonadati > Pseudomonadota > Gammaproteobacteria > Pseudomonadales > Marinobacteraceae > Marinobacter > Marinobacter excellens. Next base: position 31,443 of record NZ_LOCO01000021.1, on the reverse strand, counting down.
CCATCGATACCAACCTGAACGCCTGGGCCTATTCTGCGCGGCTGGCCGGGCTGGACTACAGCATTTACCCACATCTTCGGGGTGTGACCATCCGGGTGGGTGGCTATAACGACAAGCTCTACAAGTTGGTGAACCGGATTCTGCTGGAATTTGCAGATCCCAAGTTTACTGAGCAGCGTTTCGACGTTGCCCGGCAGAGACTGATCGATGGTCTTGAGAACAAAGCCAAAGACCGGCCGGTTCAGCAAACCTCGGAATTCATTCAAACGGCCCTCATCGATGGCACCTTTCCGGTACCGGATAAACTCGCTGCCGCGCGTGAAGTCACCCTGAACGAACTGGAAGCCTTTGGCGCCCGCCTGGTTGCACAAACAGACCCGGTAATGCTGGCCCACGGCAACCTGACGGAGGCAGCGACACTGAATATGGCACGGCAGGTTCAGGCCATGGTATTGAACAATCGGGAGCGCACCACGGTAGACCGCTCGCGCATGCGCCAGCTGCCGCAGGGTCAAACCCTGGCGACGCTGACTCTGGAACACCCGGATACCGGCTATACGCTGTACTTGCAGGGGCGCGACACCTCCTATGAGGAGCGGGCAAGGTTCCGCCTGCTGGCGCAGATTCTGAGCAGCCCCTTCTATGAGGACATCCGTACCAACCGCCAGCTGGGCTACATCGTTTACGCCACCGCTTTCGAGATACTGGAAACACCGGCCCTGGGGCTGGTTGTGCAATCTCCGGAAGCAACGGCTGAAGCCATTGACCAGGCGGTGATGGAATTCGCTGAAGGGTACGCAGACCGTCTGGCAGAGTTAACGTCCGAGCGACTGGCTCGGGAGAAACAAGCGGTGATCAGCCAGTTGCTTCAGCGAGACCGGCAGTTAGGTGAGGTGTCGGGCCGTTACTGGCGGGAAATCGACCGGGGGAACACCGCCTTCGACAGCCGGGAGCGCCTGGCGGACGCCATTCAAAAAGTTACCCTGGATCAGCTGAAAACGACCTTCCGCAACGCCATGATAGAGCGCCAAAGGGCACTGCTGGTGGTTACGGGCGATGATGGCGAGAACAGCCGGTCCGTTCTTGACCGACTGCGCCAGCGGGATGCCGTGCCAGCCCGAGTAGAACGCTAACGTTGGCCAACCATACGCCGGAAGCGCTGCCAGTCTTCCGGCTCGTCCACATCCCAGCGGGGTTCCAGCAGGTAAACGCTGAGCCCCGCCGCATCCATCCTCTGCAGGGTTTGCTGCATAACATCTGGCGTACCCCAGGCAATACCTTCCAGCGCACCGGGCGCCAGCCTGCGAGCACCGATTAACACGTAACCACCATCATCCGACGGGCCCAGCACCACATCGTAATGCTCCAGAGCCGCTACCGCGGAGCGCACATAACCGGGGTCTACTGATGGACAATCACTGCCAATCACCACCGCCCGGTGATGAGATGCAATACCCTGCCCCAACGCCCTGGCCATTCGCTCCCCCAGATCGCCACCTTGCTGAAAAGACTGGGGCAATTTGGCTGCTTCGATATTGGCCAGCAAGGGAGCAGCTTCTTCAGGCGGCTGATCCAACGGACGATCCCACCAGAAGCTGACGTCATAGCCCGTGGCACACAGATTATCCAGTACCTCCAGACTCAGGGTGATATGGGCCTGTAGCGCGCCCTCAATACCGAGGGCCGGAATTAACCGGGTTTTGACCCGGCCCGCCTGCGGCCATTTGGCAAACTGCATGAGAATCGCCGGTGAATGATCAGTGTCTAGCATGGCGCACGTTCCTCCGCCAAAGGGCAGCCAGGGATTCGGGACTGTCGCCCCGCCAATAACGCCAACGCAGGCGCCACATCAGCACAATTGTGGGCCACACACCGCCCTGCTCCCAGCGCCGGCTGTCGGTAATTACCACCGAAGAAATACAGTAAGGGCGTGCCACCAGTTTCAGGCGTTTGGACAACTCCACATCTTCCATCAATGGCATGGCGCGATAGCCACCCAACGCCTCGAACACGTCCCGACGCACGAAAATACCCTGGTCCCCCGTGCAAACGCCGGTGAGCCGGGAGCGCCAGTTCATAAACCAGGCAATCACAGAAAACATGACGTGCCGGCCGCTCAGGCGAACGTCAAATCGCCCCCAGGGGCGACCAAGGCGTTGGCTTTCAGTTAACTGTTCGAGGGCATCGGGGGGAAGGCGCGTATCCGCATGCAGGAACAAAATCAGGCCGCCACGGGCAGCGGCAGCGCCCGCGTTCATTTGCACTGCCCGCCCAGGTTCAGATACCAGCAACCGGTCACACAACGGGCGCGACAAGTCAGCCGTGTTATCCGGGCTGCCGCCGTCTACCACAATCACTTCGTGACCGGCCTGGCGGATGGGCTGTAGCCTCTGCAAAGATTCTTCAATACCGGCCGCCTCCCGCCACACGGGTACGACCACGCTTAAAGACAAAGCAATCCGGGTATTGGCATCCATAAAAGCGACAGACCAAGAGAACAAGGCCCAACCATAACCGGACACCCCTTGAGCCACAAGCCCTTGCCGGCTATCATACCGCCTCTTCTGAAATGCCCCCGTAGCTCATCTGGATAGAGCGTCCCCCTCCTAAGGGGAAGGTAGCAGGTTCGAGTCCTGCCGGGGGTACCAAACAACCTTATTCAAGTGTTGTTATTACCCTCGACCACTGAACACTCTTGCACCCTGAGAGAGAAGGTCAACCGCCTCTAGCAGGGTACCCGGGAAACGCCCCTGATTGACTTGACCCATCGGTACCCGGCAATCCCCAGCAAACCCGCAAGCAACAGCAATAGACTGGAAGGCTCGGGGACCTTGGCCGGCGCAATCTTCTTAAGGCGACCAGTCAGCCAGTAGTAGTCCCCAGAGTCCCGATTACCGACGTGCGCACCCTCAAACGGTGCGGTGAGGTGCAGGTTGTCGAAAATATCCTTGCCGGCCTCGAGGTAAAACAGGTCGAGAAAAAGGAAAAACTCAAAGTTATCTACCACAAAGGGTTCGAATCCGTTCTCGTAAAGGGCGTCGGTATCGGATATCGGTTGGTCATACATCAACGGTACAAGCCCAGTCCAACTGAACGTTATCGGGTCACTGGTAAACTGAACAGAAACCAGGCCACGCAGCACCGAATCAACCTCGATTATCGCGGTGGCATTATGACTCTCGTACGGGTTCATAATGGGGTGGTCGTAGCTGTAGGTGATTAGCGCGGCGTTTGCGGCCGGCGCCAAACAGGCAAGCACAATAGTCAGTAGATTCTTCACGCGTTCAGTCCCTCGATTTACCTATGATCCATCAGGGTAATTTAAAGCAATTATCGAACCATGGCACGTATCACTGGGTTTTCAAACGGCCAGCAAAACGGCGCACCACTCACATGTAAAATATTCTGACACCGAATATTTGGAGCGCTCACGCTTAGCTGCGCCCAGTTTGGGGTTACAATGCCGCCTACCCTGTCACCACCGGAATCCATCGAATGGCCCGCTTTAACGAAATTGGCACCGCAACCATCCCCGGCAACGGCACCCGCTTGCGCCTGCTGCAGCGCAATGACGAGTTTTCCATCAAGATCGCTGGGGCGCCTGGTGAACTGATGAACAGCCGGTTGCATGGTTCTGAAGATGCCCTTGCCACGCTGGCCTGTGAACGCCTGAGCCATCTGCCAGAGCCGCGTATTCTGATTGGCGGGCTGGGGATGGGTTTTACCCTGGCGGCGGCACTGGCATCAACCGGTGAAAAAGCGCGGGTGACGGTGGCGGAGCTGGTCCAGGAGGTTGAAATATGGAACCGTGGCCCCCTGGGCTCGGCGGCCGGCTATCCGCTGAACGATGCCCGAGCCCAGGTGCACATAGGCGACGTGGCAGAACTTCTGAGACAGGGTGATGGCAACTGGGATGCCATTTTGCTGGATGTTGATAACGGCCCGGAAGGCCTTACCCGCAAGGAAAACAACTGGATTTACTCACCCGAAGGCATTGCTGCTGCCCAGAAATCCCTGAGTAGGGACGGCATTCTGGCCTACTGGTCCGCCGGCCCGGAACACGCCTTCACCGAACGCCTGCGCCGTGCCGGGTTCTCGGTGGAACCGGTGGTTGTGCGGGCCCTGCGCCCCGGCAAGGGAGCCAGGCACACTATCTGGCTGGCCTGGTAATTTGGGGTCAGACCCCAGAACATTTCACCGCTTCAAATGTCTTGGGGTCTGACCCCAAAATTTATTACTGCACTCGGGAGCGCCTGGCGGGAACAAACCACAGGCAAACCCGCGTCATCCAGCGTAACAGCAACAGGAACGGCAGCAGAATCAGGAACCAGCCGGGTACCTGTACCATCCACGGTGGCACGCCGAGTACTTTGGCAGCGCCGGCGAACAGGTCGTTCAGCACCAACGGGTGTCGAACGGCCACATAGGCCAGGGCAGCCACGGCGGGCCATTTGGCATGACCAACCATAACCGAGGCCATGCGCCCGGCCCGGGCAAGGCGCGTGCTGTAAGCCGCTGAACGGGCAGTGACGGTAGAAGCCCGCGCCGTGGTGGCTGCCGCCCTGCCCGCTTTCAGAAACTTCACCGCACTGCCGATAACAATGGCATCCACGGCGGCCCAGCCCACATCGCTGGCACGAATGGGCTGATCGGTGCGATACCGGGATTCCAGGGTGCGAATGCCGCTGGTAAAGAACTGGGTAACGCCTTCGGTGATGCGATCGGTCCAGATCCACTCGACATTCCCGTCCGGGCCCACCACAAACTGACCGGTGAAATCCTGCCCTTCCTTGTTGGCAAAATTGACGGCATACCAGGCGCGCTGTTCGGGTGTGAGGGTTTGGCGGGTTCCGGCCACGCGATTCATTACTTCGATGGACCGAACTGGGTTCTGGTAGAAGTGAATCACAGGGGGAACCAGATACTCACCGTGGGCTTTCAAGGCATCCTGGAACTCGGGTTCCTCCCCGAATAACTCCATCAGAAACCTGGTGTGTTCCGGGTACACCTGCAGCGCCGCCTGGGCCTTCAACAACAGCAGGCGGTCGTCCCGATAATCAAGCAGCAGGGCCTGCACCGGCAGTGGCTCGGCAAGCACCGTCGAACCTGCGCCAAATACATCCTGGGCATGCAGGCGTACCAGCCGCTCTTCCACCGGTTGCGGCTGAAACCGAACCGCCACCAGCACGGCAACAGCCAGCGCAATCAGTGCCAGCCAGAGCACACTCCGGCGACGGTGGGTTCTGAACAGCACAGGCTCTTGCATCGAGTACTCCCGGCAACCTGAAAGGTTTTAGTCTACACGGAACGCCGGCACCATAGGAGTCATGCATCGCTAACCGCTGTCCCTTCAAGGAACACAGGAGAGTGCAAGCCATTTGACCCGTAGCAGTTTATTACATAAAAGTACCGCAATCCGCTTTACGGTTTGCAAGAAACGGATACCATTGCCTCAGGTAGTGCTTTTCGGACCCGTCTTGATGGATATTTTTGAGCAGAAACGCCGCATCATCACCACCGCCATTGTTGCCGTGGTTATGACGGGCATCATTATTGCCGCAGTGGTTTCTGCTCCACTGATCAACCAGATTCACACCCAGGCGGCACAGACAGCTGAGGGCGTTGCAGACGCGAAAGCAGAGAACGTCAGAGCTGTTTTTGATCAGCACCAGGACCTGGCCCGCCAGACCGCCAGCCGCTCAGAACTGGCAAAGGTGCTGGGCCAACACGCCAAAGGTGAGGTTTCAGCCGGTGTTGTGCACACGTTTTCCCGCCCGAGACTGCAAGACGCAGCCCGAATCATAGAAGACCTTGCAGTATTAATCCGATACGACGCTGCCGGCAACGAACTGGTCAGGGTCGGGCCCTGGGCCAATGATCTACCTGCGGATATCCCTCTCTCCGATACCCTGGACATCAATGCATTCGCGCTGGTGTCCGGCGAAACCAGCGGCCCGCTGCTGCAGGCAGCAAGCCCAATACTGGCCGAAGGACGGGTGGTAGGTTATGACCAGCTCCTGTTCTCGCCGGACTCTCTGGCGCAGGTCTTCCAGGGTCAGCCGGATTCATCACTTTGTCTGCTCGACAGCCAGAGAACCAAGCGTATTATCCTGAACCCACAGACGGATCAGATCGAGCTAACGGCCCCTGAGGGCTGCCTGGCTGTCAGGCAGGGAGTGTCCACCCGAGACCGCTCCGGTGCTTTCCGGGCAAGGCTTGACGATGGTTCCAGAGTGCTCACGTTCCACCGGCCACTGGCGGGTTATGGCTGGGAACTGCATATGTACACCCGAACCTCACGGGTTTTCGCCGACGTTATCGTTGATATCATGATCAGTATTCTGGCTATCCTTATGCTCTCTGCGCTTGCGGGGTTGCTGGTCTGGAGGTCACTGAAACCGATTGTCGGCGCGATGGTAAAGCAAACGTCTCAGATCGCCCGTTCCACCGAAGAGCTGCGGCTGGCCTACCAGGTGTTCGAACACACTCATGAGGCGATTCTGATCACCGATGCAAACTTTATGATCGTTCGGGCCAACCCTGCTTTTTCCGACATTACCGGTGAAGCAAACAGAGCGTTACATCGCAAGCCACTGACAGACTTTCTGGACTGTCAGAAAGGAAAAGGTGTTGTTCTGGAGGAGATTCGGAAACAGCTGGTCACGGTGAACGCCTGGCAAGGTGAGGTCTGGCTGAAGGGCCATCAGGGCCTCACCATTCCCAACCTGATGACGGTGTCACCCGTCAGAAACAAAAATGGCCAGATCCGGCAACTGGTGCTGACCTTCAGCAATATCACGGAGCGGGTACAGGCCGAGAAACAGATGATCCGGCTTGCCCATTACGATGAACTGACCGGCCTGCCTAACCGGGTGGCACTGGAGAACCACCTGGAGCAGGCCATTCAGCAGGCGCGCCGGGATAACAGCCATTTTGCCCTGATGTTCCTGGATCTGGATAAGTTCAAGCCTGTGAATGATAACTATGGCCATCAGGTGGGTGACGAGCTGCTACGCAATGTTGGCAAGCGTCTGAAACACTGCATTCGCAGCAGCGATGTGGTGGGCCGGCGAGGCGGTGACGAGTTTGTGGTGATTACCGGGCCGCTGCATGGCGATGACGACGCCAAGCCTATTGCCGACAAAATCGTCGCCGTTCTGAACGATGTTTTCCACATCCAGGGGCACAATATCCAGATAGGCGCCTCTGTTGGCGTTGCGCTCTATCCGGACCACGGCTTGGCGGCGGAAGACCTCCTGAAACAGGCGGACGCCGCCATGTATCGCGTTAAAACCAGTGGCCGTAACGCCGTGGCCTACGCCTGAAACCGCTCAGGCCTGCTCATATTCCTGCACCAGCTGGCCGAGAAAATACAGGCCTGCAGAACTAAGAAAATACCGCCCGGCACCAGCCCGGAACACCAGATTTCGCTTCTCCAGGTAATCCAGGGCTTCCGTGAGGCCTTTCTCGAACCGGGCGGCCCGGAGAATGTCCTGGTACTCGTCGTCTCCGGCCATAGCTTCAAGGTCCTGCTCATTCAGGCCGGCGTCTGGCCGCCCCAGGTAATCCAGATCCCTCCCGCTGCGGGCAAAGTAACGACCAATCAACAACAACACTACTTGTACCCTGAAGGCGTTCTCATCGTGCTCTTCGCTCTCATCGTCGCTGCTTTCTTTCAGGAAGAAAAATGCGCCGGTTTCATTGAATACAAGCTCACTGCCCAGGTGTTCGTAAAAGGTGCGAAAGTGGGATAAGTGGTTGTACAGCAGGTTGTATAGTGGATTGGCCCGCAGCTCCGAGCGGTTGTTGTCCCACACGTCCCGCACGATCACCCGGCCGGCCTGGAACTCACGGTAGATGGCGGCGCTGTGGGCGGGCAGGATCTGCTCGAAGCTGCCGACGGGCGCTGCGCTAAGGCTGTTTTCCGTCTCGGTCATGTCAGAAAAATCAGGCATGGCTTGGCTCTTGTTTGATGTCGGTTACGCCGGGTTCAAGCCGGCGTTTTCGGTAGACGAATTGCTCGCTGTCCGGCGCCTGCTCCAGGGTGCGGAAGCGGTTGGTGGTGACCACCTGCATACCCTCAGGTGGCGAATTCACCAAGCGGTTCAACGCTGCCAGCAGGTCCGGAAAGCGGTAGCCGGGAATAAAACCATCCAGCCGGCCGTGCAGCTCCCGCACCAGATCCGCCGTAGGCCTCAGCTCCAGCGTTTCCAGCCACTGGTAAAGCTGGTTGATGCGCTGAACGTCGATACGACTATGGCGGCCGCTGCCATCCACTTCCTGCAGCACCGGCACTTCCGCTTTGCGGCGAAGATCACTCAGGCGCAGGTCCAGTTCGCTGAACAACAGCTGGTAGTAGCTGGAAGACTGGCCAAAGGCATAATGCTTGGGCCGCTGTTGTGCCCGCAGCCCCACCAGAAATCCGGTGCTGCGGGCAAACTCCCCACCTTCCAGCCACTTGCGGCGCAGGCTGAGGGTTTCGGTGTCGTCTTTGAGCGCCCGCAGCTTGCCGTAGAAGTGCTCCATAGCATTGTACTGGGCCATGCCCCGGCGGGTTTTGCGCAGGAAGTGCTCCACTTCCTGGGCCACTGCCTGAATGGGTTTGTACAGCGCGTTCAGGCTGAGGGACGAGCGGAAAATCTGGTCCGCCAGGCTGTGGTTGTCGTTGGTTTCCAGCAAACGGACCATGGCTTCCAGGGTTTCGAACAAATTGCTGCCATCGGGCAGACGGGTGTCCGGGTTCAGGAAGACCAGGGTGGGTTTAATGTGCCGGTCGTAAAGGGTCACGATTTGTTCAAACAGGTTATGGCGAAACTCCAGGTACTTTTCCGGTGCCCGGCTGGCATCACCAGACAAGTCCGCCAGCTGGGCACTGATGGTTTGCATCCGCAGCACGTTCTGGCGCAACAGGCCGATGAGCTGGCTAACCCGTTCGTTCAGGTCGTCCCGCAGTTCGGTGTAATCCGGGTCTGCTTCACTGAAACTGCTGATTTCAAGGCGGTTGCGTACATCCCGCAGGGTCACCAAATGGCCCCGCAGGCGGGCGTCGGTCAGCTCCTGATACAGCGAGGCGTTACAGGCGCGCATCAGATTGATCAGGGCGTCCTGGAACACCAGCCGGCGCTCGCCGTCGGCCTTGATGATGTCGATGATCAGGCCGCTACGGAACAGGTTGTCGGTGTTCATGGCCAGCCGGACCCGGTCCCGGTCGGCCTTACCGAGGTTACCGGTATAGTCCATCACCTCGGTCACCAGGTCGCTTTCACGAATGTAGCGGGCCTCATTCCGGTCCATGCGTTCGATCATTCGGAACAGGATCTTCGGGTGCTCGAACAGCAGCCGGGTGGTATCCAGGGTGCTGAAGCGCTTACTCATCCACCGGCTCCAGCAGGCTGTTTTGGGTCTGGTCCGCCCAATGGCTCAGCGGTTCGCCGCCGGTGAAGCCTTCGGCGCCGCCCCAGAACACCAGGGTCCGTTGCGGGCTGTATGGCCGCGCCGTGCGCATTTGCCCCACTTCCAGGTGCCGACCAATCAGGTAGATCACTTCGGCACTGGCACTGTGAGTGGCGGCGGAGAACAGGTTGAAGCCCTGTCTGCGCAGCCGTTCCAGCAAGGACGGCATCTGGCTGATATCTACACTGGCCAGCTCATCCAGCACCATGGGGAACGACAACTGCACGCCCGGGTACAGCACCCGCTTGAGCAGCCGGTACACCAGTTCCAGGTTGATCAGCGCGGTGGTGGAGGTGGACTGGCCTTTCTTGTCCAGGTTCGCGGCGTTTTCCTTGCGGGTGCGGTAGGAAATGCCGGTGATCACCTTGTCCATGGTCAGGCGTTTGCTGCCGCCCTGCTCGCCGAAAAAGTCGGCCACAAACACCCGCAGGCGGTCGTAGAAGGCGTCGGACTGCAACTGGTTGCCGTACGGGTCGATGTTGTTGGCTTCTTCCACCAGGTTGCGGAATTTCGGGTCGGTGTGGATGTCCACCCGAATTTCCACCAGGTCGTTGATGCGAACGCCGTCCAGCTCCCGATTGAGCTGGGCTTCAAAGCGCGCAATGTGTTCGTGGTTGGATTTCAACGCCTGGCGGTAGCTGGCCACGGTCTCGTTGTGGATGGCAATCTGCTCTTCCAATACCTGCCAACGCTCGGCCATACCGGCGAACAGGTCCGCAAGACTCTTGAAGGTCTCACGAATAATGGACGACGCTGGGCTATCTTTCTGCAACTCGCCGTCGCTGTCCTCGTGGATGCCCAGATAAACGAACTGGCGCAGGTGATCGAGTATGTTGCGGCGCCGTTCTTCCAGATCGTCCAGCTGGGTTTGCAGGTCGTCAAAGGCGGCAGCGGAGACTTTCTCAATGGCCAGTGGCTGTTCCGCGTCCACCGCTTTCAGGTGCGGGAAGCGGTGTTCAACGGTGCCTACGCTACGGCTCAGGCCCGCCAGCTCCCGCTCCCGTTCCTCGATGCGGTCTTTCTCAGCCTTGGCCTTGGCGGCCTTCTGTTGCACCGCGTCCTGTTTTTCCTGCTCCAGGCGGGCTTGCTCGTCCAGTTTGGCGAGCTGTTCTTCCGCCGCCAGCTTTTCCTCCGTCGCGTCTTTCAGGGTAGTGGCCGCCGCCGGATAGCGCTGTAGCGTTTCCAGGTCTTTCTCAATAGCGCGGATTTCTTTTTCCGTTCGCTCAATCAGCCGGGGCCGGTCGTGTTCCTGATTGGCGGTGTCCGCGAGCTCTGAACGTTCTCTTTCAAGGCTGTTTCGTTCACTTTCGATGTGATGCCGCTGTTCGGCAAAGTTGGTGTGGCGAGCGGGTTGGCTCTGGTATTCGGCGTCAAACCAGTCAAAACCCTGATCGTTGGGTATGAACAATCGCGCGAAGGCTTCAATAGTGGACTTGCTGTCCGCATCCAGATCCTGACCCGGACTGGCCATCATCAACCGGGGATCGACAGCACGAAGCGGCGCGGCGGTGGCTTCGTCCAGCTGGTTCTGCAACTGCCACTGCTGCTTGCTTTCCCGGTCTCTCAGACTTTCCAGCTGTCGTTCCAGGTCCAGCTTCTTGCGCTGGATCTGTTCCAGACGAATCTCCGCCTGGGCGGCGCTTTTCAGGGCGGCGAGGTGGCCCTTCTTGCTTTCCAATTCTTCGGTCTGGATGTCCGCGATTTCCTGCAGGGTCATCTCGCCGTATTGCGCAACCAGCAGCTCGCCGTCTTTCTGACTCTGCTCCGCCTGCTTGATGCGACGGTCAGCGGAGCGGATCTCGCCTTTCAGTCCGCTGACTTCCTGTTCCAGTTTTTTCAGGGTTTGCAGCACGTGGCGCAGGGTGTCGTTCTGTTCGTTAAAGGCGTCCAGCGCCACCCGCCGTTTGGCGCCGATGTCCGCCAGGGCACTGGCCACGCCGTCCCGAAAGGCGGCAAAATCGTGCTGGCTGCGCAGCAAAGTCTGATAGGCCTGGTAGTCGCGGTTCAGCTTCTCAAACCTTGGTCGCTCCTTCTCGATTCGGTTGAGCTGGCTTTGCTGCTGTTTCAGTTGGTCATGGCGATTCAGAAAATCGTCGATGTTGAAATCGAAGGCATCATCGGCAAACTTCTTGTCCGCCTCGATGATACTGGCCACCGCATTGGCCATGGCCTGGTCGTCGGCCTTCATCTCGAACAGCAGCAAAATCAGCGTGCGCAGGGACTGCACCCGGCGCTCGTCGGATTCCCCCAACGGCAACACCGAATAGCGCACGGCATTGGCGTTCATTAGCTCGCTGCTGTAGAGCATGGATTTGAGTTTGGCGGGGTCGTTGACCAGCTTCGTATCTTTCGACAGCTTTTTCAGGGCTTCGGATAACCGGCTAAACGACAACTCCGGCACCGCTTGGCCAATGCCATCTTCATCGTCGCCATTCCAGAACAGCGGCCGCAGCTGGTCGTAGCTCACGGGCACAAAGGCCCGGCCATAGCTGAGCTGGCTGGCGTTGTCCCGGTATAGAATCTGGCAATGGGTGCCCGCCGGGTTCTCCGCTTCCATGATGAGAAAGCTGAACTGGCTGGGGAAATAGTGCTGGTAGCTTTCTTCGTTGGTGTAGAAACTGCCGGCACTGGCGTTGCGGAAAGCAAACTTCTTGCGGCTGTTCTTGAAGTTGTTCTCCGGCAACAGGAACAGGCGCAGGGAGTTCAGCAAGCTGGATTTACCCAGATTGCCCGGCCCCAGAATCAGGCCATGGTTATCCACCGGAATTTCCACATAACAGAAGCCGGCGGAATCCACCAGCACCAGGCGGCGAATGCCGAAGGTAAAGGTGCTCGCGCTCGCCTGTGAATCACTCATCCAGAATCATCTCCTGTTCCATGAATTTGCCGGTGGCCCGGAAAGCCTGCGCCAATGACACAAACCCCAGATCTTCCGCCAGCATGATGGCCTTTGTAAACCTTTCGGTGGCGTCCGGGGTTTTGCGGAAGCGGCTCAGCCAGAGCTGCCAGTCAGCCGGCTGCAGATAGCAGGCTTTGTTGCCCAACGCCGATCGCACCGATGCAAACATCTGCAGGCCGCCGGCATCGTAATCAAAGGCGCAGAGCACCTCATCGTAACCGGCCAGCCAGTTCAGGTCTGCCGTGCGGGTAATCCGGTTACCTCCGCCAAGTACTACATCACAATCTTTCAGAGCCACGGGCTCGCCAAGGCACTCCCCGGTAAAGGCCAGCATCTGGCGGTAATGATAAAAATTGCGTTCGTTTTCCACCACCAGCACCCGGGATGCAGGCGTATAAGCAATATCCACCGAATCCCCGGCAATCACTACCGAGTCCGGCCGGTGGCCGGTCAAGGCGTGATGATACACCAGCAGGAAACTCACCTCGGTGCCATGGCGGTGGGAATCGCCCTTCCTCGCCGCATCTACCCGGCTCACCGGGGCTGCAGCCTGCTCCCGAAGCGCCTCAAAGGCAGCCTCATCCAGAACGGTTACCCGCCAGCGGTTCGGCCCCGCCTTTTCCGTTGAAAAAAGCTCACGATGTCGCTGGCGCAGGACATCCGGCAACTTTTTCAGAAAGGCCTCGTAGTTGATGGCCTGGCCCTGAAGGATTTTCTCGAGGTAGTTGTTCAATGGCTCACCTGTTGTCGCCTTGGTAAACTTGTCAGAAAGTTTACAACCCGAGGCAGATTATGTCCCTGAAGTACCGCGTGATTCCCGTCACTCCCTTTGAACAGAACTGCACCCTGCTCTGGTGTACCGAAACCCATAAAGCAGCGGTCGTAGACCCGGGCGGGGATCTGGATCGCATTCGGGCAGCAGCGAAAGCCGAAGGCGTTACCCTGGAGAAAATTCTGCTCACCCACGCCCACATTGACCACGCCGGCGGTACCGCCGAGCTGGCAAAGTCGGAAGAACTGCCCATCGAAGGCCCCCATAAGGAAGATAACTTCTGGATTCAGGGCCTGGCCATGCAGGCGCAGATGTTCGGGTTTCCGGCGCCGGAGGTGTTCACGCCTAACCGCTGGCTGGAAGACGGGGATACGGTGACCGTTGGCAATGAAACCCTGGAGGTGTTGCACACTCCGGGCCACACGCCGGGCCATGTAGTGTTTTTCCATCGTGGATCAAAGCTGGCCCAGGTGGGTGACGTGCTGTTCAATGGCTCTATCGGCCGAACGGATTTCCCGAAAGGCGACTACAACACTCTGATTCATTCCATCCGGGAAAAACTGTTCCCCCTGGGGGATGATGTGAACTTCATCTGCGGCCACGGCCCTATGTCCACTTTCGGCCAGGAACGGGCTACCAACCCTTTCGTGTCGGATCACCGGGGCTGAGCGCCCCAGTACCAGCGGCCGGAATCAGTGTTGTGACAACCGGAACTGCTCGATGGTCTTACGCAGAGTTTCGGCCATGGCCAGGAGGTCACCGGCAATACGGGCGGTTTCCTGGGCGTCGCTGGAGGTTTGCTCCGCAGAACGGCTGATTTCAATCACGTTGTGATTGATGGATTCCGACACATCGCTCTGTTCATTGGCCGCGCTTTCCATTTCTTCGTTCAGGCCGGTGATCTCGCGCACCGCCGCCGCAATGGTCTGCAATTCCGTTTCCACTTTCAGAATCGACTCCACCTGATGCTGCGCCAGCTCAGAGGCATGGCGCATGGTGCCCACGCAATCCACCACCTCTTTTTTCAGGCCATCTATGGTGTTGCGAATCTCCTCCGTGGAGGCCTGGGTGCGGGACGCCAGCGCGCGCACTTCATCAGCGACTACCGCAAATCCACGGCCCTGTTCACCGGCGCGGGCGGCTTCGATGGCGGCGTTCAGGGCCAGCAGGTTGGTCTGGTCTGCAATCTCGGAAATCAGCTCCAGCCGGGTGGCCATTTCGGTGGTGCGCTGGTCCAGCTGTTCGATTCGCTGGGCACCGCTCTGCACCTCGGTGTTAAGTGTCTCAATACCTTTCACGGCGTTGTGAGCCAGTTGTTCACCGGTCTCCGCCGCCTTCGCTGTGTCTGCGGATTTGCGAGCGGTATTCACCGCGTTCTCCCGCACCTGAACTGCGGATGCCGCCATCTCTGTAGTGGCGCTGGCTACCTGATCGGTATTGTCTCGTTGAGCGAGAACCTCACGCTCCGTGGTCTCTGCCTTGCCGGCAATGGTTCGTGCGGCGGCTTCAACCTGGGCGGCATTGTCCATCACCGTATGCATGCTCTCCCGAATCTTCGCCACCATTCGGTTAAAGGCGCGGGACAGTGAACCAATTTCATCGTTACGGGTAACATCCAGCTCGATGGATAGATCCGAATTCCGGGAGATTTCATCCATCCTGTCATGCAACCCACGTAACCGGGAGAACACCAATCGCCCCAGAACCAGCGCGGTCAGGAAGAAAATCACAACGAAAATGACCACCTGAACACCACCGCCCACCAGTAACTGCTGTTGCAGGCGGGCATCGCTCTGGGCCAGGGAATAATCCACCCGGATGGCACCGAGAATGTCGCCTTCCTGGGCCTGGTGGCAGCCCAGGCAATTCACGCCCTGATAGTCTGCCTCGGCAATAACCGGCTCAATCAGGGTATAAACCCGGCCCTGGTCATTTGCCGAGTAGAGCTCCACCCGCTCGCCACGCAATGCTCGAAGATCTTCAGGTTCGCGACGTCTCTCCTCCGCATTGCCGGCGCCGTACATCGCATTCAGTTGGTCACTGCGCACCACCCGGATATCCAGCACGTCCTCGGATGCCTTTGCCCGATCGCGCAGTACTTCCCGGTTGTTGATGGTGCCTGTAACCATCATGGTGTTGAGCCCGTCAAAGTAGGATTTTGCCAGCCCGTCCACATACTTGTGGCTGTATTCCTCAAGGTGCGCGCGCTGCGAATGGGCGCTGTAGACAACCGTAAACGCCAAAATGATGGAAAACGCAACGGCCAGGGCCGCAAGCAGCAGAAAACGGATCGAGTGTTGTTTTTTCATGGTACCCCGGCAGCGGAAGATCAACTGAACAACCATCTGTTATGACGGCAGTTTCGGGCATAACTTTATAGACATACGTCAATTTTTATATGACCCAGATCAGCCCGATGCGATCCCTATGACACTCGTTGCAAAGTTTTACATTTCCGCGCAAGTACAGACTGCCGAACCTCAAGAACAACCTGGCCCAAAACCTGCTTATTACTCACAAACACAACCCATAAACGGATTTCCGGCAGTTATTTACCGCCGAGGAGGAAATACACCATGTCTTTGCTGACATCCCTGATACAAGCCAGCACACGCTTTCAGCAAGCCATGGACAGCCGCCAGGCACCGGCAGCCAACCCTGATGGTGAGAAACCCGCTGCCACGAAGCAACCCGAAGCCGCCGGTAGCCCGGGTGATGACCGCTTTACCCCGTCCGGGCAGTCAGAGCTGGACCCCGGCAGCCTGAAAGCTCGCAAGCTCCCACTCGGCCAGTACAAACAGACCGTTGCACAGGATCTTTCCTTTGTTCGTGAAACCCTCCGGCACAAACTTGCCGAGTACAACCTGCACCCGGCAACGGCCCTGAGCGTGGGAAAAGGTGAGAACGGCAATGCGGTAGTTGAGGGGAAGCTGCCCGAGGAGCTTCGCGAAAGAATTGAAATGGACCTGAACAACAACCGGGGCTTCCGGGAAGCCTTCAGTCGGCTGAGCGTCAGCGAACCGACACTGCACTTTATGGATAACGCCCTGAAGCTCAATCAGGCCTACGGCGTGAACAACTCCCTACTGGATTCACTGCTCAGCGACAACCAGCAGTTCAACGGATTACAGGATGTCATCCACCGTTACGACAGCCTGAAACGCAACGCCAACAGCGGCCAACCCGACTTCGGTAACAGCGTACAACGCTACGCCTTCAACCTGAACACCCGGGCCTGATACCCGGGTGGCATTGGTCTTTGACCGTTAAACCTGAAACGGGGCGGGATCGCCCTTACCAACCCGGGTGACCTCGGGCGCATCCCCAAGAAAGTTCACCACTGTAGTCGCTTCCATCCCACAGAACCCGCCATCAATGATCAAATCCAGCTCATGTTCCAGAACATCCCGGATTTCATAGGGATCGGTCATCGGCTCAGTTTCATCGGGCAGAATCAGGGTACTGCTCATGATCGGCTCGCCCAACTCGCCCAGCAGCTCCCGAACAATCTCGTTATCCGGCACCCGCACACCAATAGACCGACGCTTGGGATGCAACAACCGGCGCGGCACCTCACTGGTGGCTGGCAGAATGAACGTATACGGCCCCGGTGTGAACGTCTTCAGCAAACGGTACTGAGTGTTATCCACCTTGGCGTACACACCAATATCCGACAAATCCCGGCACACCAGCGTAAAGTTATGCTTGTCATCCAGCTTCCGGATACGCTTGATACGATCCGCCGCCTGCTTGTCACCCAGGTGACAACCCAGCGCATACCCGGAATCCGTGGGATACACAATCACCCCACCCTTACGAAGAATATCAACCGCCTGGTTGATCAACCGCTTCTGCGGATTCTCAGGATGGATCTGGAAAAACTGACTCATGAATTCACTCCCTGTCCCAATTTTTCAGCCATGGCGTCATCGCCCTTAGACCCACCCATACAACCGGGCGAATCCGGCGCCGCCTGACCACTGGCCGCCCACTCCTCCGGCGTATACAAATGCAACGCCAAAGCATGCACAGGCCCCGCCAGCTCATCCGCCAACACTTTATAAATGGCCTGATGCCGCTTAACCTTCATCTGACCGGCAAATTCCGGCGACACCAGCGTCACCTTGAAATGGGTTTCCGAATTCGGCGGCACCGAATGCATATGGCTCTCGTTCTCCACAGCCAGCAGCTGCGCGGCAAACCCGTCTTTAAGTTTTGCTTCAATTGCGTTCTGAACTTTCATAACTACTCCACAACCGTCCGTTTAAGTCACCACAGCCGCCTCCCCCAACACAACCAGTCTACTACACAACAAACGATAAGCCCGAAGCCCTTGACACAAAAGCCCCAAACAGACACATTCCGATGCCTCTCAGCGAACCACCAACACCATGCATCTGTACATCGCCGAAAAACCCAGCCTGGCCAGAGCCATCGCCGCCGCCCTCCCCGGCCCGCACCAGAAAGGCCAGGGTTGGATTCGATGCGGAAACGGCCAGGAAGCCGCCACCGTCAGCTGGTGCATCGGCCACCTGCTGGAGCCGGCCGAGCCCGCGCGCTACAACCCGGCATGGAAAAAGTGGCGCCAGGAAGACCTGCCCATGTTCCCGAAACAATGGCAGCTTATCCCCAAAGACAGCGTAAAACAGCAACTCAAGGTGCTCGAATCCCTGATTCGACAGGCCGACATGATCACCCACGCCGGCGACCCCGACCGAGAAGGCCAGCTCCTCGTCGACGAAGTGCTGCGCTACGTTGGCACCACCGTTCCGGTCAAGCGAGTACTGATTAACGACCTGACTCCCAGCGCCGTTGCACGCTCCATTCAGGCACCGAGAGACAACAAGGAATTCCGCCGGCTATCCCATTCTGCCCTGGCCCGACAAAGGGCCGACTGGTTGTATGGTATCAACCTCACCCGGTTCTACACCCTGAGCTACCAGCAACAGGGTCAGGACGGCGTTTACTCGGTTGGCCGAGTACAAACGCCGGTGCTTGGCCTGGTCGTGGAGCGGGACAATACCATCGAGAACTTCGAGCCCAAACCCTGGTACCGCATTGAAGGACAATTCCAGGCATCCGAAGAGGACGCGGACCAACGCCCGTTTACCGCCCGCTGGCTGCCGGATGAAGGCTATGAGGACCACCTGGACGAAGAGAAACGCCTGCTCAGCCGAGAGGTAGCCGAGCAAATTGCCCATGCCGTGAACGGTCGGCCCGGCACCATCACTGAGTCCCGCTTCCGGGACCGGCCCGAGCCACCGCCCCTGCCGCTGTCCCTGTCGGCACTGCAGATAGAAGCCGGGCGGCTGTTGCGGATGGGCGCCAAAGATGTGCTGGACACCGCCCAGAATCTGTATGAACGGCACCAGTTGATCACCTACCCCCGGTCCGACAACCGTTACCTGCCCGAGGAACATTTTCATCAACGGGAGCAGGTGATTCGCGCCATTGGTCGGGTATCCGGCGAGCTGGAAGCGCTTACCGGGCAACTGGACAGTAACCGGCGCTCCGCGGCCTGGAACGACAAACAGGTGGACGCCCACCACGCGATCATTCCGACCGTCCGCCCTGCCCCGAATGGCAAGCTGACGGCCGCCGAGGAAAAGATCTATAACCTGATCAGCCGCTACTATCTGATGCAGTTCGCCCAGGATGCAGTTCACCGTGAGGGAAAACTGACGGTGCAGGTTCAGGAACACAGATTCCGGGCCACCGAGACGGCGATACTCACCCCCGGCTGGAAAGCCCTGGAGCTGAAACTTCGGGAGAACAACAACGAGCCGGAAAAACCACCGCTGCCAAGGCTGGAGAGTCGTGAGCCGGTCACCTGCAGCAACGCCACGGTAACCGAACGCAAAACCCAGCCACCCCAGCACTTTACCGATGCCACCTTGCTGTCGGCGATGACCAACATCGCTCGTTTCGTGGCGGCCCCGGAACTGCGCAAAACCCTGAGGGAGACCGATGGCCTTGGCACGGAAGCCACCCGCGCCGCCATTATCGACACACTGTTCCGGCGAGATTACCTGTACCGGGAAAAGCGATTCATCCGCGCCACCGACAAAGGCAAGGCGCTGATTGCGGCGCTGCCGGACACTATCCGTACCCCGGACCGTACAGCGGTCTGGGAAGCAACACTGGAGAGCATCCGCCGTGGCGAAGACGACCCCAGGGCATTTCTGGAGTCGCTAAAGCAGGAAATCCGCGAATTCATTCATCGGGCGCCCGATGCGACCGGAACTCCGGTCAGCGAAACGTCGGTGCATTGCCCAAAGTGCCGGGCGCCCATGGTCGAGCGGGAAGGAAAATTCGGACGTTTCTTTGCCTGCACCCGCTACCCAAAATGTAACGGCACGCGCCCTCTGGAAGACAGTGCACCGGCAGACGGAACCGGGCAGAAACCCGTGCCGTGCCCCCATTGCTTTTCACCCCTGGTGAGGCGCCAAAGCAAAAAAGGCTGGTTCTGGGGCTGCAGTAATTTCCCCGCCTGCCGACAAACAGTGAACGACGCCAACGGCAAGCCTGCGCTGTAGTTACGGAATTCTACATATCACTACTGAACGCAGCCTCATTTTTTGGGATACTTGGCCTCTAATGCAGAGGATTTTCACTCCGCTCTGTGCCAAGACCACGAAATCGGCAACACCATCGAGGGCCAAGCTTAATGCGCATTGCTCTGCTGGAAGACGAACACGAACAAGCGCAACACATTCAAGCCATTCTCTCCGAGAAGGGTCATCACTGTGACAGCTTCCCCACCGGT
Source organism: Marinobacter excellens LAMA 842 (assembly GCF_001574445.1). NCBI lineage: Bacteria > Pseudomonadati > Pseudomonadota > Gammaproteobacteria > Pseudomonadales > Marinobacteraceae > Marinobacter > Marinobacter excellens. The sequence goes on along the minus strand of NZ_LOCO01000021.1, from coordinate 11,553 downwards.
CAGGCCTTTCTCGGTGCCGTTCTGCACCGCAGTTATGACCTGATTATCCTGGACTGGCAGATTCCAGACATGACCGGTATCGACGTACTGGAGAATGTGCGCGCCCAGTTGGACTGGCCCATTCCGGCCATTTTCCTGACCCAGCGGGACAGCGAGGCGGACATCGTCCGGGCGCTGGATGCCGGCGCCGACGACTACCTGTCAAAACCAGCCCGGGCGGCCGAGCTTACCGCCAGGATCAATGCCCTGGCCCGCCGCAGCAACCCCGACAGCGACAAAGAAGTGCTGATTTACGGTCCGTTTGAAGTTAACACCCGGCAACGAATCATCCTGCTGCACGGTGAACCGCTTACCCTGACCGACAAGGACTTCGACCTCACCCTGTTCCTGTTTCAGAATCAGGGCCGGCTCCTGACCCGCGAGATGCTGCTGGAACGCGTGTGGGGCCTTGCCCGGGATATCAACACCCGGACCGTTGATACCCACATGAGCCGGTTACGCCGTCGGCTGGGTGTCAACCCGGAGAACGGATTCCGCATCAAGACCATTTACCAGCGCGGCTATCGCCTGGAAGCGATCAAAGCCACTGAAGCTGACGAGCCCCGGGAAGACAGTGCAACCAATGCTTGACCGCAAACGCCAAAGCGTCACAGGTTTGCTCCTGTTGATTGTAACCAGCCTGCTGCCCGGCGTAGCTGCCGCCGAGATATCGGTTGCCCGAGGCTCTTCTTCCGCCGCGCCCGCCCAGCAATCGGAAAGCGCCCCGGAATGGGTGTATACGCTCCGCTCCGGTGAGACACTCAGCGACATCGGCCAGTCCTTGCTGATGGACCGGGTAACCATTGGCCAGGTGCTGCAATACAACAACCTCCCCGGTAACGCCAGACTGTCTGCCGGGGAACAAATCCGCATTCCTCTGGCCTGGTTGAAGCGCCAGCCCGAGCCTGCCAGGGTTAGCTCCGCCAGCGGTAATGTTATGCACGTATCTGGCACTACCGGCCAGAAAACGCCACTGACCGAAAATTCTGTCATCCGGGTGGGCGATGAAGTGATCTCCTCTGCCGGCACCGCGACTATCGTCCTGGCTGATGGCTCTGAACTGCGCATGGCGCCCAATTCCAGACTCATTTTCAACCGCCTCACCCAATACGGCAAAGCCGGCATGGCAGATACCCGTGTTCGCCTCCAACGGGGCGAGGTGCATACCCGAATAAAACCGGTGCTGGAAGATGGTGCCCGATTCGAAATCGAAACCCCGTCAGCGGTCGCCGCTGTTCGAGGTACCGTGTTTTCCATGCAGACATCCGCCTCTGGCAGCAGCGTTCAGGTAACCGAGGGCGTGGTTGATTTCGGCCAGCCGGGCCAGGTACGCCGGATTCCTGCGGGCTATGGCGCCAGCGTATCCACCGCGAGCGCCATCCCCATGAACATCCGCCGGCTACCACCGGCCCCGGTGCTCAACCCCATCACCCCGGTTCTCACACAGCTACCGGCTGAACTCAGCTGGCAGCAGGACGGCGCCAACCGGTATCGCGTCGATATTTTTGAAGAGGATGGCGGCACCTGGCTACAAAGTCGGGAAATGCCTGGCCATCGCTTTGACATTAGCCAGCTGGACAACGGGCGCTACGAACTCCACCTGGCCGCACTGGATCGTCAGGGCATCACCGGAATGCCGGCCATCACGTCGATCGAAGTTGACCTGCAGGCACGAACGCCCGATCTGATTTCGCCAGAACCCGGTGAGAGCGTGAATGACGACATGCCAGAGTTCCAATGGCGCCTGAACGGTACCAACGAAGTTGCTCGGGTTGAAATCGCAGAAGATGAAGAATTCCGACGGCTGATTACCTCCAGTGAATGGGCGCCAGACAACCGAGCCCTCCCCTCCCGACCGCTAAGCCCCGGCCAGTACTACTGGCGAGTGGTCAGCGAGGCCGGCGGTAACTCCGTGGCCGCGTCCCAGCCCCGGGCACTGGTTGTGAACGGCACCTTGCCGCCGGTACGAATCATCAGCATCAACTACCTGGACAACCAGGTGCGCGTGTTCTGGGAGAAGGTTGATACCGCAAAAGACTATCGTCTCCAACTCGCGGAAGAGCCCGGATTCAACAACATTATCAAGGAAGCAAACGTGGCGGATACCACAGCGGCCTTGCGTCTGATTCCCGGAAGAAGGTATTTTGTGCGCGTCAAAGCTCTTTCTGATGGTCCGCTGGCAAGCCGATGGGGCCCGGGGAGGGAGCTTTACCTGGATTAAACACCTCCACAACAAGAACGAACCGCACGGCCCATGAGAAGGGATTGGTTAACCTTAAAGACGACACCCTGGTCTCTGGGCTTGCTGCTCACAGGCATCCTGCTATTACTCCAGTTAACCACCCTGGAAGAGCGCATCAATTTCTGGCTTTACGACAAGGCCATCACCACCTGGTCCGCGCCCATTGATGACAACCTGGCTCTGGTGGGCATCGATGAACACAGCCTGGACGCACTCGGGCGCTGGCCCTGGGACCGAAACCTCCATGCCCGGCTGATTGACCAGCTTGCCGATGCCGGCGCGGAAGTCATTGTGCTGGACATCCTGTTTCCTGAACCCTCCTCCAGCGACCAGGCCCTTGCAGACGCCATGGAGCGCCATGGCCGGGTTGTGCTGCCCATACACTACTCGCCGGCAACGCCAAAACAACGGATGGCCGAACAATTGCCCGCACCGCTGCTGGAGAAGACAGCTTCTGCACTTGGGCACGTGCATGTTGAGCTGGAAGACGATGGCGTGGCCCGCGGCCTGTACCTGTACAACAGCCTGGGCAATCATCGCAGGCCCGCGCTGGCACTGGCGGCACAGGATCGGGTCAACCCCAGTGGCCACGCACCTGATGCACCTGCCTATACCAACGTCCGCAGCGAGTTCCGCTTTGTGCCACTGGCCGGCGGAGCAGATACAATCCCTGCCCATTCCTACGTCGATGTGCTGAACGGCGCGGTATCCCTGGAGAACTTCGCTGGCAAGACCGTCTTCATCGGAGCCACCGCGGTCGGTTTTGGCGATATTCTTAGTACACCGTTTTCCGGCCTCGGCAGGCCCATGAGTGGCGTTGAGTTCCACGCCAACGTGTATTCCGCCAGTCGCCAGAACACACTGATCTCCTCCGCACCTGGCTGGGCCTCCATTGCACTGGCACTGGTTATCCTCCTTGGCCTCGCCAACTCCCTGCCACGGCTCAAGCCCGCAGCCACCGTCCTCGCTTGTAGCGTCAGTTTTGCTCTGGTATTGGTCACCTACTTTGTGGTCCTACGCAGCTTGCATTACCACCTGTCGGCCGCCAATGCCTTATTGTTGCCCATGATCGCTTTGCCGGTGGCCAGCGGCCTTCGGCTTGCGATGGCCAACCGTTTCCTGAACCGTCAACTGGATGACTTGGCCAGAACACCGCAACTTGCCTTGCCAGACCCTTCACGCAGGCACCCTCACCAACTTCTTGAACACCTGAGCGCGCTACTCCAGCCCCAGGGTTGGCTGCTGGCGGAAGGCAGAGACCTGCTGGCAGTCAAAGGAATGACACTGGCCGATGTCCCGACCAACATCCAAGTCGGGCAATGGAGTCATCATGGCAACCAGAGCTGGATACGCCTTATTCGCGGCGGCAGCGGGTACCTGCTCGGGCTCACCCTGCCGGATGACCTGAGCCGGGAAGTTATCCAGCTGTACTTGCAGAACCTTAAACTGGAAGACCCAAGCGCGCCCGCCCTTGAGCCGGGCGCCCAGGAGAACCTGTCCCGGCGTATTGAAAAAGTCCGAACCGCCACCGAGCGCCTCAGCCAGATGCAGGCATTCATCAGCCACAGCTTCGAGCGCATGCCAGACGGCATCATCGTAACGGATGAGCTGGGTGTTATCCGCTTCGCCAACCGGCACATTGAAGCCTGGTTCCGGGAGCCCATGCCGAGCCTCAGCGGCTTACCCCTGACGCGCCTGCTGGAAGGCCATGACCCAAGGGACGCGGCGCCCTGGTATGAAACCGTGTCTGAGACGCTGACCCTTCGGCAAAGCCGAACCGTTGACCTAAAAATTCACAACAAGGATTTCCTGATTCACCTGGCACCGTTCGCATTGCCAGACAGCAATCAATTCGGAATCATCGCCAACATCTCGGACATTTCCGAGCTTCGGGAGCAGCAGCGGCAGCATCGGGAAGCCATCGACTTTATCTCTCACGATGTTCGCTCTCCGCTGGTGTCTCAGTTGGCATTGATTGAGCAACTGAAACGAGACCCTAGCCATATTGATGAGCGCCAGCTTGAACAGCTGGGCAGACTGGCCCGGCGCAGCTACCACCTGGCGGAAGAATTTGTACAGCTGGCGCGGGCAGAGCAGCTGACGGAAACCCGGTTCTACGAGTGTGAGTTTCTGGCGATTGTAGAAAACGCACGGGACAGCGTGTGTGAGCAGGCACAGGAAAAGCAGATAAGCCTGCAGGTGATTGGCACCGAAGACCTCTGGCTGAAGGGGAATGCGGAATTGCTGGAGCGGGCAGTCATTAACCTGATGACCAATGCAGTCCAATACAGCCCACCGGGATCTGCGATCACGGTTCAGGTATACCGCGCTGGCCACCTGGCATGCCTCGCCATCGCCGATGAGGGTAGCGGGATAGATCAGGCAGAACTACCGATGCTGTTCGATCGCTACCACCGGCAGAAGCGCAGTGAGCTGGCAGGCACCCACGGCACCGGGCTGGGCCTGTCGTTCGTGAAAACCGTTGTTGAAAAACATCGGGGCGACATCTCTGTTGAATCCACCGCAGGCGAAGGCACCACTTTCATCCTGAAACTGCCCATTGCCGACCCAATGCCATGACTTGCTCACGCCCCTCAGGAGCGAATGGTCTTGCTGACAGGCGCTGAGGGCTCACTGACCAGGCCCTGCTTATCTTGCACCTGAATCGTGAAGTACCAGGTACCGGAATCCAGATTGTCCACCGTGTAGCTCATCTCCGGGTAGACGTCGGCCTCGCCAATGATCACCTCACCAGACAGATTTTCAACGTCCTGACCATAACGGATTACGTACTTGTCGAGCTCGCCCATGGCAATACCGTCGCCGTTGACCCGGGTAGAGGGTGCCGACCAACTCAGGACGGCTGCACGGACCGGCTCAGGCTGCACACCCGAAGGACCTGACCCTACATTACCGGAGGTATTGGAGCCCGAGGTATTTGCATCACTCCCGGCATCGGAACCGCCTCCGCCACAGCCGGTGAGAAGAACTCCTAGTAAAAACGCGGCAATCCATGCCTTTGACATTTTGATGACGCGTTTCATTGGCTATCTACACCATTTTTCCGTCGACTTTGTGAAATTCTATAAAATCGGATCGGATGATGATGCGAATGACGTCATTTTTGAAGTTATAAAATTGTCATTTTTTTGACTTTACAGTTGATGAAAAATTGTGCAGGCGATCAGACAAAACGCCAAACGCGGATTGTATAAAAGGTGGGCTCAGGAGGTTTTCGGGCACAGAAAACGAAAAAGGCCGACTAAAAAGCCGGCCTTTTTCTGATTGGTAGCGGGGGCTGGATTCGAACCAACGACGGTTATGAGACTGATGATTTAGACCCACTTTTTTTGGGCAGAAATGCTGTTATTTGTCTTAAATTGATGTGTGATCTAGAATTTTGGGTAAAAGGGGGAGTGGAGACTAAGTACAATAATGCCAAGTAACGACAAGCAGAAATGGCACGGGGCTGATCAATCAGACAACGATGACTTGACCTTAAGGCATCCAGGCCCTCACCTTCAAGCCATCCGTTCCTGGGCTGAACAAAACAACGTCTCGGACATCTTCAACGCCATAGCGCTCACCTTTGGCTTCACTGAAAACTTCACGATCATCGGAAACCTGTATCGCGAACTCTCTAACCCGGACTCAAAGGCCATTCTGCATCAGTGGGTTGACAATCCCTACATCAGCCACCTAAACAGGCTTCTTTTCTCATTAAACCAAGATAAAGACTTTGCCAATAACTATTCCGGTCTTCACCAGGGCGTATCAAGAGGCAACACGAAAACCATTCTGCGGTCGGCAGGAGCAGATCTGAAAAACGAGCATTTTCTGCTCGAACTGGTTATCCAACCACAGCCCCCTTCCGACAATAAACTACTCGACCGATTACGAAGAACTCTAAAAATATGGCTGATCGTACAGGCACTGGAAAGAACCGCAGAGCATAACTGCCCACACGATAACCAGATTCAGCAGGTCGCCAGCACACTCTGCCTCCCCGGAGAGAACAGCAAATGGACACTTATTGACAACATTCTTGAAATGTCATTGAAAGCCTGCCCGTCAGACCACTACTCCTACTCCCAATTCAACCTGGCCATCCGACACGCTGCATCTCAGTTAATTGCCAGATACTCAGGGCCAGAAACCCGTAAAGAGCTGCTGCTTCTTAAAGCCATCCAACGGGTTGCAGAGGGCCAACTCAACCCCACCAGAGTTCAAAAAACAGAGACCGCTTTTCAAACTTCCTTTACAAACCTGCTCAAAGCAACAGAGAGCGCATTGGATCTGAGTAGCTCGGCGGGGGGGCCTCAACTTCTTGCCTATTCAGACAGCGAAACAGACTCTGCTGATGAAGAAGCCCTGCAACAAATGCTGCTGTTCGGCATCAACCCGGAAGAAACACCAGAACAGCAGAAACTCTCGGGCCGAAGCATACTAATGCAGACGGCAGAACTGTCGAACTATCTTCCCTGGTCATGGGAGAAACCTCTTCCCCCAGAAGCTCATCAACTCGATCAGTGGATTAACTGCACTCTGGCTGATGACCGTCCTGAAGACAAACTGGGGGCTGCGTTAGTCTGGCTGGCCGTTCATCTTGAACGCTCCTTGGAGTTCATACAGGAAATTGAAATAACGGATGACTTACGCGATGAATGGAGCATTTCCCAAGACCTAGTAACAGCCCATAGGGAACGACCAAGGCGACACAGCTCTTGGCTTCCGGATGCCGAAGCTCAACCTCTGATCGAACCCTTCCAAGACAGTCTCCGCGTCACTCTGCCAGAGCAGATACAGAGCGTTCTCCGAGAGGCTACTCATGTTTTCCCAGACATCTCCACTCTGCGGCAACTATGGGCGAGGGCCAGCCCTCTTGCTCTAACAACCTGGTTCAGGCAACACGCAAATCGGCATTTCCCGAGACTCACCAGCGCCAAACTCGCTAACGCACAGTCCCAAAGTGTTTTCGATCAGTCGGGCGATCATTCATTGGCCCGCATACTTTCTGCCCACCCTCGAGCAGCGCTACCAGCAGCTTGTGGGTACGCCAACTGGAGCATCGCTCAAGTCCAAAACGGATTTGGGCTTCCATTGCAGAACCCCGCATTAGGCGATGAGAGGACCAATCTCCTCGGGAGTCTCCTTACGCCACTCGAGTCCATTTTGGTCGAGGGCGTTCGGGAAGCCACCCAAACAGTGCTGGATAGCTCGCAAGGCGACCCCATCATTTTCCACAACCATCTGGTCCAATACACTGTCACGGCACTGAATGCCGCAACCGGTTGCCGTAACCTGTCAGAGCCTTTCGAGTCGATCGCCCACTTTTGTGATCACCCTCCGGCCGTCTTTATCAACGATAAATCTGACGACGGCCTTCATTGCGGACGAATGGTTCCGCTTGCAGGTGGCGCAAACAGGCTATTGGCGGACTATCTTGAGCACCTTCGTCGGTTTAAGGCGAGCCTTCCAGATCAACACAAAAACCTTGCACATCGCATCCAACAGGTTCTGGAAGGAAACTCCGACACCCTGCCCCTGTTCTTCCTGCTCGATAGCCATGGTGCCTGGCATCCCTTAAACGATTTAGCTGTCCCAGGGACGGAACTCTTCTCGTGGCCTCTCCCAAAGAACTTGTTTCGGCACAGGTTTGCCCAGCAGCTGGCTCGAATGAACGTTCACCCCGAAGTCATAGACGGCTGGATGGGCCATGGGGAGCGGGGAACAACCTCCTACAGTGATCACTCGGCGATGTGTTGGCGAGAGGACCGTGAACGGTATAAGGACGCCCTGGACGACTGCTTTGACCGGCTAGGTTTTATGGTGCCGCTACCCAAAGCCAGCTACGGCATCACTGCTCTTGAACCCAAACAAACCGTTGATACTTACCGGGAGCCTGATTGTTTTGGCCAGGCACGGCGACACACGGAACGGCTCCGAGCTCGTGATCTGGCACGCTCTGCAGCCCGGAAAGAATTGGACTTGGCGCTAGATGCCAGGCCAGCAAGCGATGAGCACGAACTAAACCAAAGCGACGTTGATGGCCTGGTAAAAAGGATGATCACCCGCGAAAACGGGATGCCGCACCCTCAGGCGGCTGTTCGGATGGAAGTATTGGTCCAATGGCTGGAGGAACACAGTCCCCATACACGACAATTCATACGACATAGAACATTGAGGCTAGGCTCCGAACGCTCACTGGTCAGAGACACTTGCCCCAAAGCGCTTCAAATCATGCCTAATCTTGAACGGTGGGCACAGGACACCAAGCAGGCCATCCGGCAAGCCCGACTTTCAAAGTCTGATAGTCTGGCTCTGGCCACAGCATTCGTTGCAATCGAAAAGCGCATTTCCTATCTCGGACTGCTGGAAGATCTGGTTCAAGGAAAAAATTTCCGGGTCATACAACACAAGCAACGAGTGTACGTGGAATACTCCGAGTCCTTGGAGCTAGAAAATTACAATCAACCGGTTCAACGGCATCAGATCGACCACACCACCGGACGACTGCTGGCAAAAGGACTCGGAATCAAAGACAGCAAGGATCTCGACACAGCACCCTGCCCGAAGTCGTTACAATCACTGGCCACAATACTGGCGGAAACCAGACACCTTGATGATGTAAAAAGAAACGAGCGGTCGGTAGGCGCGCTGTTAAAAGAGCTGAGCCGGTTAATTGAACAGGCCAACCTGATTGACCTTCCAGGTATGGTGGCAGGCGCTCTCAGCAATAGAAACCCTCCTACCAGCCTGTGCTTGTACGATTATTTTCGTCTGACAGAAGGTCAACGATATCAGCCACCGGAGTCCGCTCCAGAGCAGAGCCTACCAGACACTGAAAATTTACCCCCGATTCCAGCATCAGCCTCTGGCACTTATCCAGAACCTTTTTACGACTCGGCGAAAGCTTTTCTTGGAGGGCTTCAGGACATCCTGAACCAGTACACAAAAGCCAAGTCGCGAGAGATAGCAAAACAGGTCGAACAGCACTGCCGGGCCCATACTCACTCTGTCAGCAGTGCCGTCTTACTACTTGGCTACTGGGTTGCACACCGAACCAGAAAAGGTAAAGGTCGAGCTAACCACGCGCACAAAGCCTACGCGGCTGGGTCTATCAAACGGTACTTAGGTGAACTGTCTGGCCCATTTTGTGGTTTCGCCTACAAGGCGGATTTGCTGTTGATGGCCGAGGAGGACGTCACTGAGCTTTGCGCCAAAATGCTGTCTCACTGCGCTGACAAACTGAAAGATCTGCCGTACTTCTCGGCACGCCTTATTGAGTTCTTCGACTGGGCGAGTGAGCGCGGAGTATCCTCTCCCGACTGGGACGAACTTGATCTCGGCAGTGTCCGACGCTCGGTTCGCCCCAGGCTCTTTTCAGAAAGCGAGTACCTCCAGGCCCTCCAACTGCTCCTGCATCCTGACACCGATGATATCGAACGGGGTATGCAAGCCGCCTTTGTACTTCTGTTAGGTTTCCGCTTCGGGCTCAGGGCTCAGGAGGCTATTGGCTTACTCCGCTCGGACTGGTGCGAAGCCGCTGGGTTGACCTGGGTACTGGTTCAAAGCAATTCCATACGTGGCCTGAAAAACAGCGTCCACAGCCGGCGGGCTGTACCGCTGGTATTTCAACTGAGTGCTGTCGAGCGGTCACTGGTTACATCAATACTGACACGATATACGACCAGGCTGGGTAAGGCCGACAATAAGCCGATCCTTGCCGACAAAGAGGGCAACCTCACGCCGTTTGCGGGACCCATTCCATCGGATATTGCCCGGACGCTTAAATTGGTGACCGGAAACACCCGCATGAGCCTGCACCAGGCCCGCCACGGATTTTGTAATGTGCTAAGCAGTGCCTTGTTTGAGATAGACACACCGCTTGCGCAACAACTCACTGAATCGGTCGATAGGGAGAGCCTCCGAAAAATACTGCTCGGCAACCACGGGCTGCCGTCAAGACGCGGCTCTATGGCGATCGCCCGGGCGCTCGGGCACCACTCGCCTCGAACGCAATTTCGCTCCTATAACCGCATGATGACAGAGTGGGCAGACAGGCTCACTCCGGTAACCACCCACTACGCCGGCACTATTTCAAAGGCCCTCCAGATTGATCGTTGGCCTGTTAAATCCGCCAGTGAAGTGGAGAGTCCCGCCCCCGCCATTTTTGCACAGCGAACCAGACTCATGCCCCTTATAGTGATGGAAGCTCTTAGGCTGATGGCGCTTGGGTACGCGGCTCGTGGAATCGAACCGTTGCTTCGCCTGCCACCAGGAGAACTTGCCGATGTGGAAACTCTGGTTGACCGGATAAATGCAGGGCTGCGGTTCAAAGTCTATGACCCGGAACAAATGAAAAAGACATTCGTGTATGGCATCAAATTGCCGAAGTATATACTGAAATCTCGCCCGGCTGGCGTTTGGCCCCGACTGCTACATATGTGCGACGAGCTGCACAACTGTGAGGAACTGGACACCGACCGACCGCTACCTTCTCTCGCCCAGGCATCAAATCTCGTTGGTAGAAATGGCCACTTGCTGATGAACGAGGTCGAAGATGCTCACCTTATGCGGCTTCTGGTGGACGCGTTCAAAATCCCCGAGCATTCGTACAAAGTCGTCATAAAGAGCAAACCGGATTATGCTCCCCGAGCTCAAAGAGTGGTTCTGGCAGGTGAATTTTTACCGGCAGCCGCCTCGCTACAATTGGATACCTTCAACGAGGATTACGACAAAAGCTACACAAGAGCGCGCTCTTACGCAGGCTTAGTACTCACCAGCCCTATGGCTACCCAAATCCATGATCGCCTGGAGTTGGTACTACTTTACATTGCAATTGCAGCGGCCTACTGCCCGAGACCCGCACCACTGACACCGTTACGCACCTACCCCAACTGAAGGTCGAAGCTCTCCGCGGGGTCCACCGCCACTTCTTCCAGCTCAAGAAGAGTCAATACCGTTTTTTGCTTTCTGGCTTCTTGTTGGCTCACCGCTTGAAACCTAACCAAACTGCGATTTGCATAGGCTCGTGCGAAGACACGAAGGTACTCCAGGTCGTGGCACAAAATCTCAGTTCTTCCCTCGAGTTCCGAGGCGTCCTCATCGTTAGCGCCGGGTGTGTCTGGCGTCAACTATCTTGTCCGGTCCGCGACAACTATGATGGCCGGTTGGGTGGTCTTACTTTTTGCTCTTTGAAGCTTGCTTAAGCTGTTGCTGTCGTCGGTAGCTTTCCCCCTCTAATTCGATAATTGTCGCGTGGTGTATCA
>NZ_LOCO01000020.1:0-70788 GCF_001574445.1 Marinobacter excellens LAMA 842 | reverse complement strand
GGCGGAAAGTGGTTCCCATCAGACGTCCTGTTGCCGAAAAATTTTCGGTTTATTATGCCAGAAACGAGCTTCTGCCGCGCAGACTCCTAGCGTCTCACAGTCTCTGCGGTTGTTGGAATTGTCATTTCTGACTTATTCTTGGTTAAAACCGCCAACCTTTGCTGGTGATTGACGCCCGACAGGAGGTGGCGAGACGGCCTCTGGCATGGGTACCCCCTTCCGGGAGACGCCGTGAACCCGTCCGTGGGGGCTTGAGCGCAGCTTCCCTGCTGCGCACACTCCCGGAAGGGGGTACCCATGCCAGTGGCCTGACTGGGAGGCTGCCGTCATGCCCGTCTGTACGACTCCACTACTCACCGAATAGGGAATGTCCCATTGAAAACCGTCACTATCATCGGCTTCAACGGGGCGCTTGCAAGCGCCATCACCGGGATCATCGACTTGTTCCGCCTTGCCGGGGTCACCTGGGCGCGGATTCACGGAGAGCAACCCCACGCGCTTTTTAACACCCGGCTGCTGACGGAGAGCGGGGAGCCCTGTCGGTGTATTAATGGTGTGACGTTGCTTGCAGATGGGTCGTGGCAGGAGATGGATGGGCTTGGACTTGATGATTTGCTGATCATTCCGACCATCGGTGCACCAATTGATGAAATTCTGGCCGGCAATCAGGCACTGGTTAAATGGCTAACGCAGTTTCGGGCGGTGCCGGAAGGTCAGGTTCGGGTGGCGAGTAATTGTACCGGGGCGTTTTTGTTGGCGGCCGCAGGCTTGCTGGATGGACGGGAGGCGACGACCCATTGGGGGTTCGGGGATCAGTTCCGGCGGCGGTTTCCGGAGGTGAAGTTGCACCCGGAGAAGCTGGTGACGGTGGACGGGCCTGTCGCCTGTGCCGGGGGCGGTATGGCCTGGTGGGATTTGGGGGTGTATCTGGTGGAACGTCTGGCGGGAGCGCAGGTGGCTCGGGAGTTGGCGAAGGCGTTTGTGATTGATGCCGGGCGTACCAGCCAGGCGCCTTACAGTGTGTTGCAGGCCAAGCGGTATCATTCTGATTTGGCAGTGCTTCGGGTACAGGATTGGCTGGAGGCGCATTTTCGGGAGCCGGTGTCTTTGGCGGCTCTGGCCGATGCCGAGGGAATGTCGGAGCGGTCGCTGTTACGGCGCTTTCAGCAGGCGACGGGGGATGCTCCCTCGACCTATCTGCAACTGCTCAGGGTGGAGGAGGCTCGTCGACAGTTGGAGTCTTCACGTCTCGGGCTGGAGGCGATTACCCGGGCCGTGGGGTATGAGGATGTCAGTTCGTTCAGCCGGCTATTTCGCAAGCATACAGGGCTTGCTCCGGGGGCCTATCGGGCAAAATTCAGCCGTTAGTCGGAGCATTCCGGGTTGGATTGCGTCTTTGGTAGTATTCGGCTGGCCCGGGTTATGCATCAGAATAAGTGAGTAGGCGGTTTTTTGCCGTTTTACGTAAATAATTCTGACATAGCCAACCCCTGCGGGGAGGTCGTTCACATGAACACGTCACTGAAGCAAAGCCAGGCCGATATTCTCAGCCGTCTCTACGACATGAAGCGCAAGCAGGTAGAGCACGCCCTGCAGCAGGGTAACAGCCTTCGCTGCCAGGTACTGCAAGCCGAGGCAGAGGCCATCTCCAACGCCCTGAAATCCATTCGGTAGCCCTCTTTACTCCAGACGACTACCGAATGCCATTTATGGTCACCTGCTGACGTTTCCTGTCAGCCTGACTAAAGAGAGGCAGCCACTTCGGTACCCTGCCGGATGGCGCGCTTGGCATCCAGTTCTTCCGCCAGATCAGCCCCGCCGATCAGGTGCGCTTTGACTCCCCCCTGCGTAAGCTGATCAAACAGCTCCCGATAGGACTCCTGGCCCGCGCAGATGATCACGTTATCCACCGGCAACACTTTGCTCTCTCCGGATTTGCCATCCTTGTCTGTCAGGGTGATGTGCAGCCCCTGGTCATCAATGCGGTCGTAACGGCATCCTCTGAGCATCTCCACGTCCCGGTGCTTCAGGCTGCTGCGGTGCACCCAACCTGAGGTTTTACCCAGGCCGGCGCCTACTTTTCCTGTTTTGCGTTGCATCAGGTAAATCTTGCGGGGAGACGCGGTTGCCTCCCGCTCCGCCAGGCCGCCGGGGCCCTCAAACGCAGGGTTCACACCCCACTCGGCCTGCCAGTCGGCCACACTCACCTGCTCGCCCTCGGGCTGTTTGCCAAAGTCGTGAGTCAGGAACTCGCTGACATCAAAGCCGATGCCGCCAGCTCCGATCACTGCAACGGTCTTGCCCACCGGTTTGTTATGGCGAAGCACGTCGAGATAACCCAGCACCTTCGGATGGTCGATGCCGTCAATCTTTGGTGTCCGGGGTTTTACGCCGGTGGCAACGATGACATCGTCAAAGCCCTGCTCAACAAGGTCTGAAGCCTCCACACGGGTTTCAAGCTTAAGGTCAATCTCCAGCAACTCTATCTGGCGCTGGAAGTAGCGCAGGGTCTCGTAAAACTCTTCCTTGCCGGGTATGCGCTTGGCGTAATTAAACTGGCCACCAATTTTGTTGTCGGCTTCGAACAGGGTCACCTTGTGGCCGCGTTTGGCGGCGGTGGTTGCCGCTGCCAGGCCCGCCGGCCCGGCACCGACCACGGCCACCCGCCTCACCACCGGGGCAACGGTAAGCACCAGTTCAGTTTCGTAACAGGCCCGGGGATTAACAAGGCATGAAGCGCGCTTGGCCTGGAACACATGGTCCAGGCAGGCCTGGTTGCAGGCGATACAGGTGTTGATTTCATCGCTACGCCCCTGCTCTGCCTTGCGGACAAACTCGCTGTCGGCCAGTAACGGGCGAGCCATGGACACCATGTCGGCCTTGCCGGCGGCAAGGATCTCTTCGCCTTTCTCCGGCGTGTTGATGCGGTTGGTGGTGCACACCGGAATGTCCACCTCGCCGTAGAACTTGGCCGTAACATCGGCAAAGCCACCGCGGGGCACCGAAGTGACAATGGTGGGAACCCGGGCCTCGTGCCAGCCAATCCCGGTATTGATGATGGTGGCACCGGCTTGTTCAATGGCTTTGCCCAGCGTCACGATCTGGTCCCAGGTCTGGCCGCCCTCCACCAGGTCCAGCATGGACAACCGGTAGATGATGATGAACTCCGGCCCTACGGCCTCACGCATGCGGCGCACGATCTCCACCGGCAGGCGCATGCGATTCTCGTAGGGCCCGCCCCACTTGTCAGTTCGCTTGTTGGTACGTTCGCACAGGAACTGGTTGATGAAGTAGCCTTCGGAGCCCATCACTTCAACGCCGTCATAGCCGGCGAATTTGGCCAGCTTGGCGGCGTTGACGAAATCGTTGATCTGCCGCTCAACGCCCTTGGTCGACAGGGCCCGAGCCTTGAACGGGCTGATCGGCGCCTTGGTTGCCGAGGCGGACACAATCAGCGGCTGGTAACCATACCGGCCAGCGTGCAGTAACTGGAGGCAGATCTTCCCGCCCGCCTCGTGCACTGCACCGGTCACATGGCGATGCAACAGCGCCGTTGCCCGGTTATTCATCGTTGATGCCAACGGCGCCAGCTGGCCAACCAGGTTGGGCGAAAAGCCTCCCGTTACCATAAGGCCAACGCCACCCTCGGCGCGTTCAGCAAAATACCGGGCAAACTTGTGAATATTCCAGAAACGGTCTTCCAACCCGGTGTGCATGGAACCCATAAGCACACGATTCTTCAGCTCGGTGAAGCCAAGGTCGAGCGGTTTCAGCAAGTTAGGGTAATTCGCAGTCATGATACAGGTCGCCAGAGTGTGATGAATGAACGCTGACTGAGATTAGCACACCCTCTACGACCAAGGTATTACACGGCGGGAACCTTCTGCTTTATTTACCGTCAGACGGCACCGGTTGCGGAGCACGGTTTACCTTGCCTTTGATCAATCTGTCAGATAGTCTTTCTGGCACCTATAAAGGGCTAAACCATAGATATTCCCTATCAATGAATATCCTGCACCCCGGTGTCGGCATATCGCCGCGGTGCCCAAATGGAGCTTTGACGCACATGCTGTTAGCTGTGTTATCCGGCTTTTTGCTGGCAATTGCCGCCCCTTTCCTACACCGGGTTGCGGGCAAATACATTGGGTGGGTGCTGGCACTTTTGCCGGCAAGCCTTGCGGTTTACTTCAGCACCTTTCTTTCTCAGGTTCAGGATGGGCCGGTGCTGCTGGAGTATCAGTGGCTGCCAGGCCTCGATATCTCCCTGAACTTTCTTGTTGATGGCCTCTCGCTGACGTTTGCCTTACTGATCAGCGGTATCGGTACGTTTATTCTGATCTATGCCGGTTCTTACCTTGCCGGCCACAAGTATCTGGCCCGCTTCTATGTGATCATGCTGTCGTTCATGGCATCGATGCTCGGGCTTGTGCTCTCGGACAACCTGATTACGTTGTTTGTGTTCTGGGAGCTGACCAGCATCACCTCTTACATGCTGATTGGCTTCAACCACGAAGATCTGGATGCCCGAAAGTGTGCATTGCAGGGTCTGTTTGTGACAGTGGCCGGCGGCCTGGCGCTGATGGCCGGGCTGATCATGCTGGCCATAATGACTGGCAGCTACTCCCTCGCGGAAATCCTGGCATCCAGTGAGCCACTGCATCAGCATGTTTTCTACACGGGTGCCGTGCTTTGCATACTCGCGGGCACCTTTACCAAGTCGGCGCAGGTGCCCTTCCATTTCTGGCTGCCAAACGCCATGGCGGCGCCGACTCCGGTCTCCGCTTTCCTGCACTCCGCCACCATGGTCAAGGCCGGCGTTTATTTGATGGCCCGGCTGAACCCCTCACTGGGTGAAGGTGAGCTGTGGAGCCTGATGCTGATGGGCTTCGGCGCTGCCACCATGTTTACCGGTGCCTGGCTCGCGTTTGGCAGTACCGGCATCAAGAAGATTCTGGCCTACTCAACCGTGATGGCGCTTGGCACCCTGACCATGCTGATCGGTGTTGGCACAGAACTGGCCATGACCGCCTTTATCTGTTTCCTGGTGGCCCACTCCCTATATAAAGGCGCGCTGTTCATGCTCGCCGGTGCCCTGGATCATGAAACCGGCACCAAAGACATCACGCTGATGGGTGGCTTGCGCAAATCCATGCCCGCGACAGCGACTATTGCCGCCTTCGCAGCCCTGTCCCTCGCAGGCCTGCCTCCACTGTTCGGCTTTATTGCCAAAGAGTTGATGCTCGAAGCGCTGATTGACGCGCCGGTCTGGAGTGGTGTGCTGCTCTTCGTGACGGTTGCCTCTGCCATGCTGATCGTTGGCGTAGCGGGTCTGGTTGCTATCAAACCCTTCTTTGGCGCCAAGGGAGATACGCCGAAAACGCCTCACGAGGCACCGTTTGGCATGCTCATCGGCCCGGCGGTGCTGACCATTATCGCACTGGTTTTCGGCCTGCTGCCCTTCATCCCGGAGAATGCCCTGCTGACCGCTGCGGTTGCCTCGGTATATGGCAGCCCGGTGGATTTCTACCTGGCCCTCTGGCATGGCATTAACGCACCGCTGATGCTCTCCGCAGCCAGCCTGGTCGTTGGCCTGTTGCTGTTCAAGGCCTGGCCGCGCATTCAGCCAACACTATACGCCATTAACTACGCAGGCGGTCGTGTCGGCCCGGAGGCGGGCTACTTCAAGTTCATGGAATGGATTACCGTAGTGGCAAGTTGGCAGACCCGGATGCTGCAGAACGGTGTACTGGGCATCTACATGCTGGTTATGGTTGCCGTTACCTTTGGTCTGGCGGGCTACACCATGCTGGACCAATATGGCGTGCATTTCACACTTAACCTGGCCGACAGCCACTTTTATGAATGGGGCATTGCGCTCTTGCTGGTCGCGTCTGCGGCGTTTGCCAGCGGCACCCATTCCCGCCTGGGCTCCGTGGCGTCCATGGGGGTTCTGGGCTTTGGCGTAGCACTCACGTTCATCCTGTTCAGCGCACCGGACCTGGGCATCACCCAGCTACTGGTGGAAACCCTGACAGTGATCCTGCTGGTTCTGGTTCTGTTCAAGCTTCCGGAGTTCGTCAACCTGTCTACACCTTTCCAGCGTTATCGGGATCTGGCGGTGGCAATCTTCGGTGGCGTTGTTATCACCCTGATGATTCTGGCGGTGCTGGACATTCAGTACTTCGAATCCATCTCCTCCTATTACGTTGAGAACAGTGCCCCCCTGGCCTATGGCCGGAACATTGTGAACGTAATTCTGGTGGACTTCCGGGCACTGGACACCTTGGGTGAGATCTTCGTGCTGGCACTGGCTGCCCTGGGCGTGTTCTCCATGCTGAAACTGAAAGCGGAGGATCAGCACAAGCCATGAAATCCAACACCATGATTCTGCATACCGCGGCCTTGCTAATCATGCCGCTGCAACTGATGTTCTCGATTTTCCTGCTTTTCCGTGGTCACGATGAGCCCGGTGGCGGGTTCATTGGTGGGCTGGTTGCCTCTGGTGCGTTTGTGCTCTATGCCTTTGCCTTTGGCGCAGAAGCCACCCGTCGGCTTCTTCGGGTTGGCCCGAGAGACCTGCTGGCCGCCGGCCTGCTGATGGGGCTGGCATCCACACTACCAGCATTTTTCTCAGGCCAACCCATGCTGACAGCCCACTGGTGGGACTTACCGCTGCCCGGTGAAGCCTACCTGAAGCTGTCCACACCGCTGATTTTTGACATTGGCGTCTATCTTGCCGTTCTTGGCACCATCATGACCTTTGTGGTTGGCCTGATGGAGTCCGAAGAATGATCTTTTTCCCAGAGCAGAATTCCGGAGGATCTCTATGGAGAGCCTGATGGCGTACGTAGTGGGCATCATGTTCACTGCGGCCTTTTACATGATGCTCAGGCGGTCCATCGTCAAACTGGTTATCGGTTTGATGATACTCAGTAATGCCGCCAACCTGCTGATCTTTGTTGTGTCCGGCATGACCCGTGGCGCGCCGCCGCTGATTGCGGAAGGCGCCAGCGCCCCGGCAGGCATGATTGCAGATCCGTTGCCCCAGGCCCTGATCCTGACTGCAATCGTGATTGCCTTTGGTGTGTTGGCCTTCGCCGTGGTTCTTATCCGCCGAGCTTACGAAGTGGTTGGAACCGATGACCTGGACCAGATGAAGGATACGGACACTTGAGCCCGGAAATCATTCTTCCTGTATTTATTCCCCTGACGGCTGGCGCCCTGTCGCTGGCACTGTGGCGGTCGATTCGCTATCAGCGCATTCTGGGTGTGCTGGCCAATATCCTGTTGCTGTGGAGTGGCATCTGGCTACTGATGTCCACCACCGACCAGGGCTTTGTGACCATGGAAATGGGCAGTTGGCCGGCACCGTTCAGTATTGTGTTTGTGGCCGATGTTCTAGCCGCCATCATGATCGTACTGACCGGGATTATCGGCCTGGCCATCGCCATCTACTCGCTGGCGTCCACGCCCCGGGGCCATGAAAAATTCGGCTACTACCCGCTGATGCACCTGTTGCTGGCCGGCGTGGCTGGCTCTTTCCTGACCGGCGATATCTTTAACTTGTTTGTCTGGTTTGAGGTCATGCTGCTGGCCTCCTTCGCCCTGCTGACCCTTGGCGGTGAGCGAGCGCAAATGGAAGGGGCCATCAAGTACGTCACCCTCAACCTGTTCTCCTCTGCGATTTTCCTGTCTGCGGTCGGCCTGCTCTACGGCATGGTGGGTACCTTGAACATGGCGGACATCGCGCAGAAAATTGGACAGGTGGAAGACACCAGTATGCTAACGGTGGTTGCCATGATGTTCATGGTGTCGTTTGGCGTAAAAGCGGCGGCGTTCCCGCTGTTTTTCTGGCTGCCAGCGTCTTACCACACACCCCAGGTAGCGGTTTCAGCGCTGTTTGCCGGCCTGCTCACCAAGGTGGGGGTGTATGCCCTGTTCCGGATGTTCACCCTCGTTTTCACCCAGGATGTCGAGTACACCCACAACATCCTACTTTGGGCCGCCACCCTGACCATGCTGACCGGTGTTCTGGGCGCGGCAGCGCAGTTCGAATTCCGGCGCATCCTGTCGTTCCACATCGTCAGCCAGATTGGCTACATGATGCTGGGCCTGGCCTTGTTCACCCCGCTGGCCATCATCGGCGGTGTGTTCTACATCATGCACCACATCATCGTGAAGACGAACCTGTTCCTGGTCAGCGGCTTTACCTATCGCCTGCTGGGCAGCTATGAACTGAAAGACCTGGGCGGTGTTTACAAGTACCGCCCGCTGCTAGCGGTGCTGTTCCTGATCCCGGCCCTCTCTCTGGCGGGCATTCCACCGCTGTCAGGTTTCTTTGCCAAGTTTGTGGTGATTCGCGCCGCACTGGAGGCAGAAGCCTACCTGGTCACCTTTGTGGCCCTGCTGGTTGGCCTGTTGACGCTCTACTCAATGATCAAGATCTGGGCGGAGGTGTTCTGGAAGAAGGTACCAGACCACGTCAGGAATACCGAAGAGCTCAAGGGCAAGCTGAACGAAAAACACGCTTGGGCCTACTATCTGCCAATGGTTGGCCTGGCCATCTGCACCCTGATTATCGGCCTGTATGGCCAGCCAATCTATGAGCTGGCAGAGATGTCTGCCGAGCAGCTGATGAACCCGCAGCTCTACATCGAAGCGGTGTTGGGAGGTGATCAGCCATGATCGGATTTTTCTGGAACGTTTGCCTGGCACTGGCCTGGGTAGCCCTGAGCGGTTCGTTCACCGCCTGGAATCTGTTTGCGGGCCTGTTCTTCGGTTACCTGGCGTTAATGGTGCTGCAGAAGCATGTACCCGCGCTGAAGGGTTATTCCCGGCGACTACCGAGACTGATTTCCTTTTCCCTGTTTTTCATCAAGGAGCTGGTCAAGGCCAACTTCCGGGTGGCGTACGACGTAGCCACCCCCGTCTGGTACATGAAGCCCGGCGTTATTGCCTTTGAGATGGAAGCACACACCGACGCGGAAATCATGTTCCTGAGCAGTTTTATCTCGCTGACCCCCGGCACCCTGAGCCTGGACGTCTCCGATGATCGGCGAGTGCTCTATATTCACGCCATGTTCCTGCAGGACGAGGAGCAGTTGCGCAAGGATCTCAAGGAACTTGAGTTCCGGATTCTCAAGATCATGCGCTGAGGAGCCCAAACGTGCTGGATGTTGTTATCAATATTGTCTATTTCATGCTGTCGGTGGCCCTTTTGTTCGGGTTTATCCGGTTGATTAAAGGGCCATCATTGCCCGACAGGGTGGTTTCTCTGGAACTGATCGCCTCTATCGTGGTCGGTTACGTAGGGGTGCACGCCATCGATACCGGCGTGCCCAGCCTTCTGGATGTTGCCATTGTTATTGCCCTGACAGCGTTCCTGACGGCCGTTGGTTTTGCCCGGTTCCTGGAGCGAGGAGGACCCAAAAGTGAATGAACTGATAGTTGCCATATTGCTCCTGACGGGTGCCAGCTTCATGATTCTGGCTTCTGTGGGCATCCTCCGGCTTCCGGACCTGCCCACCCGAATGCACGCGTCGACAAAGGCCGGTGCCATGGGTGCCATGATGACCATGGCCGGTGTGGCGGTGTATTTCGCGGATGTGGTGGTGTTTACACGGGCGTTCGCGATTGTGATTTTTATCCTGATCACCGCGCCGATTGCCGCCCATGTGATTGGCCGGGCAGGCTACTTCCTGGGCACACCACTTTGGGAAGGCACAGTGAAGGATGAACTCAAAGATAACTACGACGACAAAACCCACAAGCTGTACAGCGGCTTTGAACCCGCTCCGGAAAGCGTGATCCCGCCCAAGCACGAAAAGCGCAGCGAGGATGACGAAGACTGAACAAACAAGAACAACCATCCAACAAGACGTCGAAGAGGTGTAGACCATGGCACAAACCCGCATTCTCCCCGCGGCCGACAACGCTTATCAGTACCCCCTTCTGATCAAACGGCTTCTGCTGTCTGGCCCCCGCTATAACCCGGACCAGGAAATCGTTTACGCCAACCGCAGCAAGTACACCTATACCGACCTGGTAGAGCGCATCCACAAACTCGCCAACGCCCTGACAGACGCGGGCGTAAAGCCCGGCGACACCGTTGCCGTCATGGACTGGGATACCCCACGGTACCTGGAATGTTTCTTCGCGATTCCGATGATCGGTGCCATTCTGCACACGGTTAATGTGCGCCTGTCACCGGAACAGATTGTTTACACCATGAACCACGCGGAAGACGATGTGGTGCTGGTACATGACGACTTTATGCCGATCATCGAAGGCGTCAAAGACGAAATCAAAACCGTCAAAACCTGGATTCAACTGACCGACAGTGACGGTGCCAAAGCAACGTCTGTCGATACCTACGGCGAATACGAGGCCTTGCTGGCCAAAGCCGACAATCAGTTCGATTTCCCGGACTTTGACGAAAACAGCGTGGCCACCACGTTCTACACCACGGGCACCACCGGCAACCCCAAAGGCGTGTATTTCAGCCACCGGCAGTTGGTACTGCACACACTGGCCATGACCGGCACCATCGCTCACTTCGATGAAATGCCGCTGCTGCGTTCATCCTCCGTGTATATGCCGGTCACCCCCATGTTCCATGTTCACGCCTGGGGTGTGCCCTACGCAGCCACGATGATGGGCATCAAACAGGTTTACCCGGGCCGCTACGAGCCAGAACTGTTGGTTGACCTGCTGAAAACGCACAAAGTGTCTTTCTCGCACTGCGTGCCCACCATTATGCAGATGATGATGGCCACCGAGTCCATCAAAACGGCCGACCTCAGCAACTGGCATGTACTCATTGGCGGCAGCGCCCTGACCAAGGGCCTGTGTGACGCGGCCGCGAGGCTCGGCATTCACATGTACACCGGCTACGGCATGTCGGAAACCTGCCCGCTGCTGAGCGCCACCCACATGAAGCCGGAAGATCTGGAGCTACCGCTTGAGCAGCAAACGGCTATCCGGGTGAAAACCGGCATTGCCGTACCGTTGGTCGACCTGGATATAGTCGACCCGGATGGCAACCCGGTTGCCCACGATGGCGAAGCCAAGGGCGAAGTGGTTGCCCGGGCACCGTGGCTGACCCAGAGCTATTTCAAGCAGGCTGACAAGGGCGAGGAACTCTGGGAAGGCGGCTGGTTGCACACCGGTGACGTGGCGAGTATGGAGCCAGACAACACGCTGACCATCAAGGATCGCATCAAGGATGTCATCAAGACCGGTGGCGAGTGGCTTTCCTCTCTGGACCTTGAGAACCTGATCAGCCAGCACCCGGCCGTTGCGGGTGCCGCTGTGGTTGGCGTGCCCGATGAGAAATGGGGCGAGCGGCCGCATGCCCTGGTGACACTCAAACCCGGTGAGCAGGCCGGCGTCGAGGACATTCAGAGCCACCTGAAACAGTTCGTGGAGAGCGGCGAGATCAACAAATGGGCAATCCCGGAGCAAATTGATTTCGTGGAGGATATCCCCAAAACCAGTGTTGGCAAAATCAACAAGAAGTTGATTCGAGACCAGCTCAAGGACTGACCACCTCCGATCTAAAAAAGCCGGCCACTGCCATGCAGTCGCCGGCTCTTTTGTGCCCGGAGATCAGAGCCCGGAGAACGTGAAGTCAACCTCGGGTTTACGCCCTGCCACAATGTCTGCCAATGCCGCTGCGGAACCACAGGAGTGAGTCCAGCCCAGGGTGCCATGGCCCGTGTTCAGGTACAGGTTGGCAAAATGGCTTTTCCCGATATAGGGCACGTTCGAAGGCGTTGCTGGCCGCAGGCCAGTCCAGAACTCGGACTTGTCCCAGTATGCGGCTTCCGGCATCAGTTCCGCTGATCTTCGCACGATAGCCCGGCACCGAGTGTAGTTCAGATCCCGGGTATAGCCATTGAGTTCAGCCGTACCAGCCACCCGTATCCTGTCCCCCAGTCGCGAATAGACCAGTTTGTACTCGTCATCGGTCAAACTGACATTGAACGCCGCGTCCGGGTTCTTGACCGGCACGGTGATTGAGTAGCCCTTGGCGGGGTAAATGTTCAGGAATAGCCCCAGTTTGCGGGCCAGGATGGCACTGAAGCTGCCGAGACTCAGCACATAGCTGTCCGCGCGAAGGATCTGGTGTTTGCCTTCGTTAACGACCTGCACGCCCAGAATACGGTCACCGGCGCGATCAAAATCCAGCACCTCGGTCCCGTACACAAACGTTACGCCGGCCTCCTCACAACGCTTTGCCAACGCCTGGGTGAAGGCCCGGGCATCACCACTTTCATCATCGGCAGTGTATGTGGCTCCGGCAATTCGATGGCGCACTGGCTGTAATGCTGGTTCAATCTGCACCGCCTGCTCCGCATCGATCACCTGTCGGTCACAACCAAGCTCACGCATGATCCGGGCTGGCTCCATGGCCGCATCAAACTCTGCAGGGTTGGTGTAGAAATGAAGGATACCTTTCTCGAGGTGGTCGTATTCGATACCCACATCTCTGCGCAGTTCCTGCAGGCAGTCCCGGCTATAGGTGCCCAAATTAACCATCTGGCGAATGTTATGGGCTGCCTTGGCTGAGGTGCACTGGGTCAGGAAAGACAAGGCCCAGCGCCATTGGTAGGGATCCAGTCGGGGGCGGAATAACAGAGGCGCATCCGGCTGAAACAGCCACTTCAGTACCTTGACAGGCGCCGAGGGATTGGCCCAGGGCTCGGCATGAGACACAGAAATCTGGCCACCGTTGGCATAACTGGTTTCCAGGCCTGACTGGCTCTGGCGGTCGACTACCGTTACCTGATGGCCCTGCTGGTGCAGATACCAGGCCGAGGTAACTCCTACGACACCGGCCCCTAGAACCAGTACATGCATGCGCGCCTCCTCTGAATCGTTGTCTGTAGTGAAACCTCAGCCTCCGGATTTTTTTACCGTCCATCCTTTCTGCTGAAGCAAGGGCACGAGAATATCCCGTTGGTCTCCCTGAATTTCCACCACACCGTCCTTCACTGTACCACCTGTGCCGCATTTGGCTTTTAGCACTTTGGCGTAGGCCTTCAGGTCTTTGTCATCCATCGGGATACCAGTGATCAGGGTGACCCCCTTACCTTTTCGCCCTTTGGTTTCCCGGCTGACCCGAACAACGCCGTCACCCGACGGCCGTTCCGGCTGCCCGCAGGTACAATCAGCGACCGGGTTCCGACACTCCGGGCACATGCGCCCCTGCTCTGTGGAGAAAACCAGGCCGCCTTCCCGCTTTTTCATTCCCATACACCAGCCTCTGCCTGTTGATCAGTTCAGGCCGGGAGGGTATTTGGAAAACATTTCCGAGACAACCTCGTCAATCAACTTGCGCCGGGTTTCCGGTGACTGGTTTTCGTTCAGGTAACGGCGGCTCGCAGCACGCCAAACCACCTCTGAGGAACGTCTATCAGCCAGTTCGACAACCAGCTTGCCCTCGGTGATTTCCCGAACCGGTGGCGGAGCCGATACGCCCCAGCCAAAGTTGCCTCTTCCGAAACCGAAGCCAAGCCCTACACCCACTTGCTCCAGGCGCTCTTCCGGAACGATCTGCCAGGTAACCAGCAGGTCAGCCTCCGTATCAGGAACCCGCTTCATTGCTTTGCGGGTCATTTCGCGCTCTATCGCGGCACGAACCCGACTGTCATCCAGCGACGTGAAGCCGGAATCCTGTTGTCCCGGTGCGTATGCCCAACTGGTGAAGTTTCCGAACACTGTCGCCGAGTTGTAGTCGGTAACCACGTTGCTGGCGCAGCCGGTGATAAATGCGGCCATCACCGCTATGATAAACATTCGCATGGTCTTCTCCTGCGTTAAACACTCATATGGTCCAGTATACGCCCGACCGGGCACTTTCAGTTTGCCACCCGGTTCAGGTTTCCAAACGGTAATCCAGCTTTTGCGCATCGCAGAACGCAGCGAACTCTGTCGCACGGGCTTCAGGTACCGACACCAGCGCATTGACCCGGTTACTGTACTGAATCGATTCAATGTGGCCTTCATGGCCTTCACACCAGTGCCGAAGTGGCTGTTCGTCTGCAAAACCCAGAACCACCTCTGCCTGCACCCGGATCTGCTGTATGGTCCGGCCCACCTCCGATAACACGCTCTCTGCCGCGCCGGCGTAGGCGCGAACCAAACCGCCCGCACCCAGCTTGATGCCCCCGAAGTAGCGGACAACGATCACCAGTACGTCCCCCATGTCCTTGTGCTGGACCACGTTCAGGATGGGCTTGCCGGCAGTACCAGAGGGTTCGCCATCGTCATTCATGGCGGCTTCGGCCGCCGAACCGGGCCGGCCAATCTGGTAGGCCCAGCACACATGACGGGCGTCCGGGTAGTCCCGGTGGGCACGGGCAACGTGTTCCCTGACCTCATCACGGGAGCTTACCGGATACACCCGGGCGATGAAGCGGCTCTTCTTCACTTCCGTTTCTCGCTCAAGGTATCCTGAGGGTACAGGGTAATCTTTACTCATGGAGCAACCTATGACCTCCGAAGATAACGATCAAAACAGTCCTGGCACCGCTGCCCCGGCAAAAATACGCAAGGCGGCCTGCGGCATTCGCTTTGATGAGGACGAGCTGCTAGAAGGCATCGACTTCTCAGCCGCTGAACGCCTTAAACCCGAAGGTGAGCCAAAACCTGCCAAAAGGCAGTCAACCACCGATAAAAACGGGTAGCCGGATGGTCACCTGCAGGCCGCCCTCGGAACGGTTCCGGGCCGAGATTGCGCCATCGTGAGCGTTGACAATGTCCCGGGCAATGGCCAGCCCCAATCCCCACCCCTTACCGCCCCGGGATTTATCAGCCCGGAAAAACGGCTCGAACAACTGTTGCAATAACTCGTTTGGTGCGCCGGGGCCATCATCGGCAATATCCAGCTGTATGCTGCCATCCACCAACGCTAATGATGCGTGCACGGATTTCCCCGGTGGCGTGTGGTCCAGCGCATTCTGTAATACGTTATCCAAAGCTCGCTGCAATAACCCCGAATCCCCAAGCACCGACACCGCTCTGGTGTCGTCAGCTGCGATGAGTTTACAGTCCACCCCACGGTGTTCGGCGTAATCGGCCGCATCCCGCAGCACCCGGTTCATCAGCGCCAGAGGTTTCACCGGCTCACGTTCCATCGAGCCACCGTTCTCAGACACCCGGTAAAGGGTCAGAATTTGTCCGGTCATGGTTTCCAGCCGCTCGTTCTGGCGCAGGATGCTGTCCATGAGTGCGGGGTCGGCACCGCCGTCACTGGCAAGTTCAATGGCAACCCTCTGTCGCGCCAGCGGCGTTCTCAGGTCATGGGAAATATCACGCAGCAGGTGGTTCTGGCGTTCCAGTAACTGACACAGCCGATCGGTCATGGCGTTAAAAGCACTGGCCAGCTGACCGACTTCGTCCCGGCGGCGGGCAATCCGGTTTGGAACCCGCAACTGGGTGTCGCCATCCGCGATTGCCTTTGCCGTCGACTCCATGTGGCGCAAAGGCCTGGAAACGAATCGGGCAATCCACCAACATGCCAGAGAGATCAGCACAAAGGCCAGTCCAAGCTCGACAAAGCGGAAGAATTTAGGGTCTAGCCAGCCATCACTGCCCATCCGCGGCCAGGCAACCAGTTGATAGCCTTCGTCCAGAGTGATGACAGCAGGCTTGTTGGGATACCAGCCCGACTGGATGCGTTCCCGAATCTGGCGTGGCAACCGGTGATGTCCCTCTTCTTTTTCGATCAGCATCAGGTGCAGGTCAAGGCGCTCGCCTTCGGCTCTCAGAAAACGCCACATCGCCCCGCGATCTTCTCCCAAGCGCAGGGCCAGGGCTTCCCGGGCCAGCTCATGCAATCCTACCTGGCGCTCAATGGCCTGGCGTTCCCGGTCCAGCAGATACCGGGTTGCGAGATTGCTGGCCACCACGGTAACCGCCATGGCGAGCCAGATTGACAGGAAAATACGCCAGAACAAGGGGAACATAAAGCGCTTCATACAGCAGGCACCCGGTAGCTGTAACCCAGGCCTCGTATGGTTTCGATTCGAGGAGGATCATCATTGCCGAGCTTCTTGCGCAGGTTGCTGATGTGCATGTCCAGAGTACGATCGTAGGCTTCCAGCCTCCGGCCAAGGGCCCACTGCATCAGGTCGGTTTTGCGCACCACACTGCCGGCGTGGGCCAGCAACACCTGAAGCACCTCGTATTCGGTCGCTGTCAGTTCCAGGGGCGCATCATCCTGATATATTCGCCGTTGGCCGGGCTCCACCCGCAGGTCCCCGTAGGTGCGGGTGGCGTCCACATCGGATTTCTGGTCCCAGGCGATGCGGCGAAGCAGCGCCTGCAGGCGGGCAACCAGCTCGCGGGGATTGCAGGGTTTCGGGATGTAATCATCGGCGCCCACCTCAAAACCGACAATACGGTCGGTCTCGTCGCCCCGGGCCGTCAGCAGAATCACCGGCAGGTGGGTTTGCCCACGAAGTTCGCGCAGCACATCCAGGCCATTGATGTCTGGCAACATGATATCCAGAACCACAATATCGCAATCCTGCCCCAACGCCAGGGCCAGGCCATCCCGGCCATTGGCCGCTTCCCGTACCGTGAATCCCTGATTGGTCAGGTATCTGGCCAGCAGTTCTCTCAGCTCGTCATCGTCTTCGATCAACAATACCCGGTTCTGCATGCTGCTCTCTCGTCTGTTACACGGCCACAGTCTAGCACGGCCGCCAGAGGGTTCTGATCTACCACGCTTTTTCTTTACCGAACCTTTACAACGCCCTGACATTGATAAGTGATCATTGGCCGGGTTCTGTCGTATGGTATAGATATTAAACACCGGACCTGACCCCAACCATGGCAACACCTGAAAAGCCCGAGATCACCCTCGAACACTGCGCCAGCATTGCCGACATCCCGGAGCGGGACTGGCAACGGCTGGCCGGTTGCGACAACCCGTTCCTGCGCTATGAATTCCTTCAGGCACTGGAACGCTCAGGCTGCACCCGCACCGAAACCGGCTGGACACCCAGCCATCTGGTATTTCGCGTTGACGGTAAAATTTGCGGTCTCGCCCCGGCTTACCTGAAAAGCCACTCCATGGGCGAACATGTTTTTGACTTCAGTTGGGCGGAAGCCTACCAACGCTACAACCTGCCCTATTACCCCAAACTCCTGATCGCCGTGCCGTTCACCCCCTCCCAGGGCCCCCGATTCTTGTTGGAGGAAGGCTTCCGCGGGCAGCTCACGCCGGCACTGCTCGACTCGCTTCTGACCGACCTGACCGAACAACTTGGCGCGCATTCCTGGCACCTGCTGTTCCCGGACACCGCAGACCAGGCTCTGTTACAGCATGAGGACGAACTGCACCGCATCGGATGCCAGTTTCACTGGCACAACCACGGCTATGAAGGATTTGACGATTTCCTCGCGGCGCTCACCTCCCGCAAGCGTAAATCCATTCGCAAAGAACGCCGGCAAGTGGCCGAGCAGGGCATCCACTTCCAGCATTTTCACGGGCAGGATATTTCAGATCAGGTACTGTCGGCCTTCTACGTGTTCTACCAGGCCACCTACCTCAAGCGCGGCCGCCCACCCTACCTGAACAAGCTGTTCTTCGAGCAATTGCGGGAGACCATGCCAGAACACCTGCACCTGATCATGGCGGTTCGCGAAGGCCAGCTGATTGCCGGCGCCCTGTTCCTGGCCAGCGACACCACCCTGTATGGCCGTTACTGGGGCTGCCTGGAAGAATACAACCACCTGCATTTCGAAACCTGCTACTACCAGGGCATTGAACTCGCCCTGACACTCGGGCTCCAGCACTTCGATGCGGGCGCACAGGGAGAACACAAACTGGTGCGGGGCTTTGAACCCATCATTACTCATTCCTGGCACGGCATCCTGCACCCGGGGTTTCGAGAGGCTATCCAAAGCTTCACACACGAAGAAGCAGAGCATGTGATAAGTTACTTTAACGACGCGCAATCCGCCCTGCCATTCCGACAGCAGGAGCCGGATTAGCCTCTATACTGTAACCTCAGTACGGGAATTCGACGGAGGTCGAACGCCATGGACACTGGCCAACTGGGCACTTTTCTCTCATCAGATCATCTGCCGTTACTGCTCTCGGCTGCAGCCATACTGCTTGCCTTGGGCTCCATCCTGTTTACCGCCAGCGCCCGGCGTCGGCACCGGGAGGAGTTAACAACCCTGCGTGAGCGGGCCGACACCCTCTGGCGGGAGGTCGACGAGTTTCGGGTAGCGCAGTTCAACCGCACGGGCGAGTCCGGTTCATCACCACACATGTCCTCTTTGTTTGACGAAGCCCGGTACCGCACTGAAAAAGAAGCCTATGACAAACTCTGGCCACAGGTGTGGCACCTGTACGAGCGCCTGGGCATGTTCCTCAGGGCCGTTGAAGCCGGTGAGGCATCGGGGGAATTGAGGCTGGAAGCCCGCCATGCGGCCCTCGAAGCCCGGAATCTTCTGAACAGAAACCGCCCATTCTGCAGCGACGTGGTCGACGGGCTCGCCACCCGACTGATTGATACCGAAATCAAGGCACACCTGGCAGCCTGCCAGCATCTTGACCTGCTGAAAGATGTCTCCAACACCTCGTCCAGCCACGACCGACGGGTGCTGCAGGACAAATGCCACAGCCTGCACGAAGGCGATGCCCGGGACCTGATCAACCAGCTCGCATCAACCATCCGCGAAAGAAGTATCCGTAACTCATAGAGTGCGACCCGGGTTATATTGCTTTGACCAAGGGTGATCCGGAACTTATTTGCCCGGGTACAGTCTGTGAAACCTCCCCAAGACGGACACGCCAATGACACGACTATTGAAGTACTCTGGCTGGTTTCTGGGCGCACTGCTGTTGCTGTTTTCCGGCCCCCTGCTGCTGGCAGCCACCGGCACCCAGCCAGAACGAAATGCCTGGCAAACCGCCAGCCGTGACAGCGCTGGTATAGCACCGGCGGCGGTAGACACTCACGAAGCCATCGTTCAGGTATACGGCGCCCGGGCCTGGAGCTGGCGCGGCTATTTCGCGGTACACACCTGGGTGGCCACCAAAGAGGAAGGCGCCGATCACTACAAGGTGCATGAGGTCATTGGCTGGCGCCAGCACGTAGTCAGCTCCCGCCCGGACGATCCGGACCGCCATTGGTTCGGTGCCCGGCCAGAGTTGTATGCAGATATTCGGGGCGATGAGGCCAAGGCTCTGATTCCCGACATCTACGAGGCGGTGCAGTCATACCCGTACATTAACGAATACGAGGCCTGGCCCGGCCCCAACAGCAACACCTTCGTGGCCTGGGTTATCCGGGAAACACCGGGGTTGAACGTGGCGTTACCCAATCACGCCATCGGCAAGGACTATCTGGGCAGCCGTGTGGGGGCAGCAACACCCGGTGGTGCCGGTTACCAGCTTTCGCTGGGAGGCTATGTTGGTGTTCTGGCGGGTGTCCGGGAAGGCGTGGAGCTGAACATTCTGGGATTGTCGCTGGGTGTTAATCCCTTGGCGCTGGGGATCAAGTTACCTGGGATTGGTGAGCTGGCTCTGCGTAATACCAACCCCATGCCAGACTCAACTCACTGAGTTTGAACACGGCCGGGGAGCGGGTAAGCCTCCCAAAACACGCTCCTTCGGCACATCCATGTGGCGCTTGGGCTCCGCCATCCCTGGCTCCGCACAGTTTTGTGAGGCTTACCCGCTCCCCGACCTCCATCGGTGTTGGACCTAGAGTTTTGCGAACTCCAAATACCGACTGGCCGCCTGTTTTTTCTCATCCTGAGAATTCAACAATTCCAGGCGTAGCCGGTCGATCAACTTCAGATAGTCATCCAGCGGTGATTTCTTTTTGCCCTGATCCTTGGAAGCCTCGATAAAGTCCTGCTGTTTCTTGCGAATTTCATTTAGCTTTTCCAGAGCGTTCTGGATGGCTTCAATGCGGGCATTTACCGGACCATTACCGTTAGAGTTCCCGTTTCCGTTGGCGGCTTCATTACCACCGCGCACACCAAGGAATGTGCTCTCCGCCGGCGCGGACTCAGTGTTCTGCTCCGCCAAATCCAGCTCCTCCAGGGTACGCACCTCACCGTCTGTGGTCAGGTAAATGCCGGAAGCCTTGATCTGGCCCAGGGGAACGCCCTGCGGGTTGGTCAAGGTAAACTGATCCTCTACGCTGCCAACGTAAAGAGCCTGGACGCCCACCTCCTCCAGTGACCGCAAGGCACCGCCGCCGTCGGCGGTTTGTACCCAGACCGACAGGGATTTGAACACTTCGTCGTTAGCATCGATCCAGCGGTTGCCGTCGTCGTCATACTTGGCGAGTTCGCTGAAACCGGAACCGGTTTGGGGACCAAACAGCTCGGAGCCATCGTCTACCTTGCCGTTGCCATTGCGGTCAAACACCAGGTAACCGCTGCCAGCACCCAGGCTGGCAAACTGGCTGGTCTGGCCGTCGCCGTTCATGTCAAATTCGAACAACGTGTCGGTCAACCGCGCGGTGGAAGCGCCGAAGTTGATCACCAGCGGGTCAGTCAGCGGGCGTTCCTGAATCTGGATCAGTTCGGAGTATTCGTAGGTCCGTGACTGTGATTGTCGAAGTGATAGGGTAAAGTCAATGGTTTCGCCGTTTTGCAGGGTGATGCTGCCGGTGGATGCAAAGCTACGACTCTCGCTTTCCGAGTAGAACATATAGCGGCCGGCAGTCACCGACAGGCTGCCCTGGGATTCCCCCACGGCCTCTCCGCCCAGAGCCGCCCGGCTGACGGTCAATGCCTGCTGGCCGAGCAGGAACAGGTCGGCGGATTTTTCGATCAGCTCGGCACTGGTAAACGAGGCCGTGCGATTATCCCCACTCACCTGGCTGGCACTGCTGAACGCCAGCTGTTCCTGGCTGCTATAACGGTAGGCCGCCTGTCGGAACAAAGACAACTCAGTGGCGCCGGCCTGCAATCCCTGTTGGGGCAAACCCGCGTTCTGCTGGGTAATGCGCAACTGGCTACTGTCCATAGCCTGCACCTGGCGGCTGCTGTTCTGAAACAGGGAAATCTGACTGGATGAAATCATGGTGTTCGTACCTCAACTGACCTGTCAGGGTATCGGCACATCACCGGAAAACTTGAGCAGTTTTTAACCAGTCAGAATCAGAGACTTAGTTGAGATACCGCACCAACGCGGCAGCCAGAAGGCCCAGAGTAATGGCCGGCAGGGGTTTGCGGATGGCCAGCATGGCAACGCCGGTGGTCACCAGCGCAGCCAGGGCTCCCAGATCGCCAGTCACCGCCATGGGCACAATAATGGCAATCAGCACCGAGCTCGCCATGGTGTTGATGAAACTCTCAACCCGCGGGCTGATGCGCAGGAACGACATGATGAACACCCCGCCGAAGCGGGTTACCAGGGTCACCACTGCCATGATGGCGATCAACGCCAGAACACCCAGGGTTGTGGTTTCAATCGCCATGCCGGACCTCCAGGTTATCTTCCCGGCTCTGGGCTCCGGGTTCCAGCCAGAACAGTCCGATCACACCACCAGCCAGTGCACCCACCACAACGTGCATATTGGGCGGCAGCCATTTCCACGCCGCCAGCGAAGCAGCACCGGCCACCAGCCAGGCCACGAGAATACGCGGCGATTTCTTGCCACCGAGGGCCATGGCCAACAGAAAGCAGCCCAGTACCATATCCAGGCCCAGTGCTCTGGGGTTCTGTAGCAGGCCACCGAAGTACACACCCAGCCCGGTACCGATCATCCAGGCCAGCCAAAGCACCAGCCCACCACCCAGGATCACCTCAAGATTGCGCCGCCCACTCTGATACTCCTGCGCCGAGACCGCCCAGTTGGCGTCTGTCAGCAACAGCAATAGTCCGTAGCGCTTGCCCGGCGAGACGTCTTTGAGCATGGGGTACAAAGAAGCGCCCATCAGCAGGTGCCGGGAGTTGATGGCAAACACCACGGCAATCATTGGCAGCACCGAGACTTCGGTGCCCCACATGTCCACCGCGGCGAACTGGGACGCACCGGCGAACACGGTGGTGCTCATCAGGATGGATTCAAGCGGCGACAAGCCCTTCTGGATGGCCGCCAGGCCAAAGGCAGCACCAAACGCCACCACGAACAATGAGATGGGAAGTAAACGAAAAAACTCAGCTCGCACCCTGTGCGGCTGAAATTGGTAAGGATATAAACTGGCAGACATTACGAGAAACTAAGCCGGAACCGCCAAAACGCGAATAGGTAATAACCGCTAGCCCGGAATTATTTTTCCTATTTTGCTCAATCAGTTATATGAACAAATCACACTTTTGCGAACTCGGTCGCCTCGCCCTCATTGACGTGAACGTAAACTTATTCTAGTTTGTTTTTCGTCCAGCCCCAAAAGGGCAACCCGGCCAATCCACCGGGCAGGACTGATGAAATCGAACATCCGGCCAAAAGCCGGGATTACAAAAACAAGACAAACCTACCGCCGCGATCCGGCCAGGTGGGAGAGGATTTCAACATGTCTGATCTTTTACGCTCCCCAAAGGGGCTGCGTCCCGTCAGCCTTGACGATGTCTGGGAAAAAGATGCCGGTTCGGTCTACATGAACGGCAGCCAGGCCCTGGCGAGACTGCCCCTGCTCCAAGCCCAACTCGACCGCAAGAACAACCTGAACACCGCAGGCTTTATCTCTGGCTATCGCGGATCTCCCCTTGGCGGTTTTGACAAGGTTCTGTGGAAAGCCCGGGACCACCTCAAAGAAAACAACATCCATTTTTTACCCGGGGTGAATGAAGACCTTGGCGCCACCGCTGTCTGGGGCAGCCAGCAGGTCAACATCTTTGAAGGTGCCCGTTACGACGGCGTGTTTGCCCTCTGGTATGGCAAAGGCCCGGGTGTGGACCGCACCGGTGATGTGTTCAAGCACGCTAACGCGGCGGGCACCTCCCGATTTGGTGGGGTACTGGCCGTCGCTGGCGACGACCATGCCTGCAAATCTTCCACCCTGCCCCATCAAAGTGATTATGCGTTTCTGGATGCGGGTATGCCGGTGCTCAACCCCGCCGGCATTCAGGACATTCTGGATCTGGGCCTCTACGGCTGGGCCATGTCGCGGTTTAGCGGCTGCTGGATTGGCTTCAAAGCCCTGGCCGAAAACATGGATTCGTCCATTTCTGCCAACCTGGATCTCAGCCGGATCAACATCCGCATTCCCACACAGTTTCCCATGCCGGAAGGTGGCCTGAACTCCCGCTGGCCAGACAAACCTATGGCGCAGGAGGAGCGCCTGCACCGGCACAAGCTGGAAGCCGCCAAGGCCTTTTGCCGGGCCAACCGCCTGGACCGCACGGTGCTTTCGGTTGAACAGCCCCGGCTGGGTATCGTCACCACCGGCAAAGCCTACCTGGATGTGATCCAGGCGCTGGCAGACCTCGGCTTGGGCGATGAGGAGCGTGAAGCCATCGGGCTGGCGGTTTACAAGGTCGCCATGCCCTGGCCTCTGGAACCCGAGGGCATGTTTGAGTTTGCCTCGGGGCTGGAGGAAATTCTGGTGGTCGAGGAAAAACGGGGACTGATTGAAGAACAGATCAAGACCCAGCTTTACACCTGGCAGGATGGCCGACGCCCCAATGTCATCGGCAAGCGGGACGACCAGGGTAACGACCTGCTACCAACCATCGCCGAACTGACACCGGCCATGGTGGCACGGGCCATCGCCTCCCGCCTGGATGGCCGTTATTGCAACGATAAACTGCAACAGCGTCTCGGTTTCCTGACCGAAAAAGAAAACAGTCTGGCGCAACCCCGGGAGCGACTGGAGCGGACTCCGCACTTCTGCTCTGGCTGCCCCCACAACACCTCCACCCAGGTACCGGAAGGAAGCCGCGCCCTCGGCGGCATTGGCTGTCACTACATGGCGACCTGGATGGAACGGGGTACCGACACCTTCACGCAGATGGGTGGTGAAGGCGTCACCTGGCTTGGCCAGGCACCGTTTACCAACCAGAAACACGTGTTCCAGAATCTGGGCGACGGCACCTACTTTCACTCAGGCGTACTGGCCATTCGCGCGGCCATCGCCTCCGGTGCCAACATCACCTACAAGATTCTCTACAACGACGCCGTGGCCATGACCGGCGGCCAGCCGGTGGATGGCACCCTGACGGTGCAGCAGATCAGCCATCAGCTGTATGGTGAGGGCGTGCGACGTATCGCGGTGGTCAGCGACGATATCGACAAATACCCGTCGCGGGCCGATTTCGCGGATCGCACCACCTTCCATCACCGGGACGACCTGGACGCCCTGCAACGGGAAATGCGTGAGATCGAAGGCTGTTCGGTGATCATCTATGACCAGACCTGCGCGGCCGAAAAGCGCCGACGCCGCAAGCGCGGCACCATGGAAGACCCAAACCAGCGCGTGATGATTCACTCGGACGTGTGCGAAGGCTGCGGTGATTGCGGCATCCAGTCCAACTGCCTGTCGATTCTGCCTAAAGACACAGACGCCGGGCGCAAACGCACCATTGACCAGTCCTCCTGCAACAAGGACTTCTCCTGCGTGCGCGGTTTCTGCCCGAGCTTTGTTACCGTCAAAGGTGGCAAGCTGAAAAAGCCTGCCGGCGTCAGCGCAGACGTGGACTTCCCGGAGCTTCCGGAACCGACACCCGTCACCGGCAACAATCCCTACGGCATTCTGCTGACCGGCGTCGGCGGCACCGGCGTGGTGACCGTCAGCGCCCTGCTGGGCATGGCGGCTCATCTTGAAGGCAAAGGCGTCTCCGTGCTGGACCAGGCCGGCCTGGCCCAGAAGTTCGGCGCGGTCGTCAGCCACATTCGCATCAGTGACCGGCAAGACAACATCCACGCGGTGCGCATTCCCGCCGGCGAGGCCGACCTGATGATCGCCTTTGATCTGATGGTCGCCGCCACCGACGACGCCCTGGCCAAGCTGGATAACCGATTCTCCCGGGCGGTGGTCAATACCGAGCAGGCCATGCCCGCCGCCTTTACCCGAGACCCGGACATCCAGTTCCCCGGGGAATCCATGGAGCAGACCGTCAAGGAGGCCTGCCGGCCGGATGGCAGCTGGTTCCTCAACGCGGGTGACCTCGCCAAAGCCCTGATGGGTGACGGCATGGCGGTCAACCTGTTCACCGTCGGCTTTGCCTGGCAACAGGGGCTGCTTCCGCTCAGTGCCGCAGCCATCGAGCGGGCCATTGAGCTTAACAACGTGGCGGTCGAGAAAAACAAACAGGCATTTCTGTGGGGCCGCCGGGCTGCCCATCATCTGGACCGGGTGATGGCCCTGGCGTTCCCGAAACCCAAAGGCACAC
This sequence comes from Marinobacter excellens LAMA 842, assembly GCF_001574445.1. NCBI lineage: Bacteria > Pseudomonadati > Pseudomonadota > Gammaproteobacteria > Pseudomonadales > Marinobacteraceae > Marinobacter > Marinobacter excellens. Next base: position 45,470 of record NZ_LOCO01000020.1, on the reverse strand, counting down.
CTGTGCAGGTGATGGAAACCACGGATCAACTGATCCAGCGCAACATGGAACACCTGAGCGATTACCAGAACACCGCCCTGGCCAAGCGCTATGAAAGGCTGGTGCGCCAGGCGGAACACACCATCTCCCAGAAACTCGGCCGTGACCCGTTGCTGTTCCGAGCCATCGCCGACAACTACGCCAAGGTACTGGCCTACAAAGACGAGTACGAAGTGGCGCGACTGTTCAGCAATGGCAGCCTGCGCAAGCAGCTGGAGGAGCAGTTCGAGGGCGACATTGAGCTGGAGTTCAATCTGGCACCGCCGCTGCTCAGCCGGAGCAAAAATGGCGAACGCCCTAAGAAACACACCTTTGGTCCCTGGATGGAAACCGTGTTCGCATGGCTGGCGAAAGCCCGAAGCCTGCGAGGCACACCCCTGGACCCCTTCGGATACACCGCGGACCGCCGCCTGGAGCGCAAGATCATCCGGGAGTACGAAACTGATGTGGCCTTCCTGCTCAAGCACCTGAGCAAAGACCACGCCGATGCCGCACGAAACCTGGCCAGCCTGCCTGCGAAGATCCGCGGTTACGGCCCGGTCAAAGAAGCGGCCTATCAAGCCACCCGAAAAGAACGGGCGCAGTACCGGGCTGAACTGAACCCCGGTGAACGGGCACACCAACAAATCGCCAACGCGGCGGTCTAAAACAAAAACAGCCGCCGCAGGCCCCACAAGGGTAGCGGCCGGCCACGGAACAGAGGTGAAACGCCATGAACGTATTCAGCCATCCGGAGTTCGATCACCACGAACACCTGTCTTTTGTCTGCGACGCCGAAACCGGCCTGAAGGGCATCATTGCCATCCACAATACGTCACGGGGTGCAGCACTCGGCGGTTGCCGAATGTTTCCCTACGCCAGCGATGAGGAAGCGTTGAGGGATGTGTTGCGACTGTCCCGGGGGATGACCTATAAATCTGCCCTGGCCAATCTCGACCTGGGTGGCGGCAAGTCCGTCATAATCGGCGACCCGCGTAAGCACAAGACCGAAGCCTTGCTCGAGGCCATGGGCAGGCACCTGGAAAGCCTCGGCGGCCAGTACATTGCCGCTGAAGACTCCGGCACCAGCGTGCCAGACCTGAAAGTGATGGGCCGCCATACCCGGCACGTGGCCGGCGTAACCACCCGCACCGGGTTCGATGGCCAGCCCAGCACAGGGGACCCTTCACCGGTAACCGCCTACGGCACCTTTATTGGCCTGAAAGCGGCCGTAAAACACAAGCTCGGCACGGATAACCTGACCGGACTGAAGGTGGCCATCCAGGGCATCGGCAATGTTGGCTACCGCCTGGCCCGCTATCTGAAAGAGGCCGGTGCAGAACTGTGGGTGACAGACATTCACGCCGACAACCTCCAGCGCGCAGTGGACGAGTTTGATGCAACGCCCGTTGGCTCCGATGACATCCTGAGCCTGCCGGTGGATGTTGTAGCCCCCTGCGCCATGGGTGCAGTGCTGAACGACCAGAGCATTCCGGCCATCCGGGCGGCCATCGTTGCCGGCGCCGCGAACAATCTCCTGGACCGCCCCGAACATGATGCGGCCCTCAAACACCGGGGCATCCTCTACGCTCCGGATTTCGCCATCAACGCCGGCGGGATCATCGATGTATTCTACGAACGCACCGGAGGCTCACCCGAGCAAATCCGCGCCCACGTAGACACCATCGGTGACACCCTGTCGGAAATATTCCAGCGCTCTGATCGCACCGGGCTCCCCACCGGTGAGATCGCCAATGAACTTGCAGAAGAGCGCTTTAGAAAGCACGCCGCGCGTGCTGGGCTGGCGCCCAGGCGGCTGGCTTGCGCCGGGTGACCTGACACCGGTGCTTCCCCTTGGGGGCCGCAGGGTTCTGCGGCTCCCCTTTTAACCCCTGAAACAAAAACAACACCTTCGGGAGATCACTATGTCTGTCACTTCATCCGGCTCCGCCACCTATTCGGATGCCCTTGAGGGCTCCAATGCGAAACGAGGGCTATGGTCCTCACGGTTCGCGTTTATTCTGGCTGCCACCGGCTCCGCCGTCGGGCTTGGCAATATCTGGAAATTCCCCTACGTTACCGGCGAAAACGGTGGCGGCGCCTTTGTGCTGGTGTACCTGCTGTGCATCGCCGTTGTCGGCATTCCCATCATGATGGCCGAGGTCATGATCGGCCGCCGGGGTGGTCGCAGCCCGGTCAACAGCATCCGACTGATTACCGAACGGGACAGACTCAAACCGGCCTGGAAACTGGTGGGCGCTATCGGCGTTCTTGCTGGCTTTTTAATACTGTCGTTCTACTCGGTGATTGGTGGTTGGGCAATATCCTACGTGGGTACAACTGCCAGCGGGCAGCTGGCCGGGCAATCCGCCGAAGCTGTGGGAGCCATTTTCTCCGGCTTGCTAAGCAATCCGTCCACCCTGCTGCTTTGGCACACGGTGTTTATGGCCCTGGTGATGGTGGTCGTCGCCCGGGGCGTCCGCTCCGGCCTTGAGCGGGCCGTCAGTATCCTGATGCCAGCGCTGTTCGTATTGTTGCTGCTGGTGGTCGGCTACGCTATGACCACCGGCCACTTCGGCCAGGCCGCGGCCTTCCTGTTCCAGCCAGACTTCTCCAAGCTGACCACCTCCGGCGTGCTGGTCGCCCTTGGCCACGCGTTCTTTACCCTGAGCCTGGGTATGGCGGTAATGATGGCCTATGGCTCTTATCTGCCGAAGAAAATCTCCATCGCCAAGACCTCCATCACGGTGTCAGTCATCGACACCGGCGTAGCACTGCTGGCCGGGCTGGCGATCTTTCCCATTGTCTTTGCCAACGGCCTCGAACCCGGTGCCGGCCCCGGCCTGATTTTCCAGACACTGCCCCTCGCGTTCGGCCAGATGCCCATGGGTACACTGTTCGGCACCCTGTTCTTCGTGTTGCTGATCTTCGCCGCCTGGACCTCCGGCATCTCCCTGCTGGAGCCCATCGTGGAGTGGCTGGAAGAGCAGAAAGGCATGAACCGGACCATCAGCACCATCGCCGCTGGCGGCGTATGCTGGGCTCTGGGTATTGCCTCCGTGCTGTCACTGAACCTGTGGGCGGACGTTGCTCCGCTGGGCTTCATTCCCATGCTGGAAGGCAAAACCATTTTCGACCTGCTGGACTTCTTCACCGCCAACATCCTGTTGCCGCTAGGTGGCCTGCTGGTCGCACTGTTTGCCGGCTGGGTGATGTCCCGCCAGGCCATGGAGAACGAACTGTCGTTGTCACCGACCATGTTCAACCTGTGGTTTATCACCGTGCGGTTTGTTACCCCGGTGGCCGTTGCCATTGTGTTTATCTACAACCTGATGTAACCCCGATCGCCCGGGCAGCGCGCTGCCCGGGCGCCCCCTCCCTGCCTATTCTGGGCACCAACATACCAATTGATAAACATCTGTCCCTTTCTGACCGGACTTTTACGGCTCTTGGCGCGTAATGTGTGATTGTAAGACAAACACAATCGAGGCAGTCGCTATGTCAGCAGTCACAGCATCTTTTCCGGTACGCCGTCAGGACTTTGGTTTTGAGGATGTACCGCGGCACTGGGTCGACAGTGACCCGTTCATGACCCACCTGTTCAACGCCCTCTCCGCACTTTTCCCAGACGGTGAGCGCTTCTTCGTGGACAGTGTTCGGGCAGTACGTGACCAGATCAACGACCCTCAGTTGCAGAAGGACATCAGCGCCTTTATCGGGCAGGAGGCCATGCACGCGAAGGAGCATGGCCACTTCAACGACGGTGCCATCAATCAGGGTTTCGATATCAAGAAACTGGAAGGCTGGACCCGAGGCTTCCTGTCCGCGAAAGACCTGCCGCTGCTCAACAACAAGCGGGTGCATCTGGCCGCTACCGTTGCCCTTGAGCACTTCACCGGCATCCTCTCAGCGCAGCTGCTAAAGCGCGAAGACCTGGTGAATGCCATCGACCCGTCCATGCGAACCCTGTGGGCCTGGCACTGTGTCGAAGAGAACGAACACAAAGCGGTGGCCTTCGACACCTATGAACAACTCTACGATAAAACCGTAGTGGACTACGCCATCCGCATGGGTGTCATGGCATTGATCACCACGCTGATCATGGTAGCGATCCACTCGTTCATCATTGAGCTGATGCGCGAAGACAAGCAGTTACTGAACCTGAAGTCCTGGGCCAAAGGCCTGAACCGGGTTTGGGGCCGCAAGGGCATGTTCACCGCGATCATTCCGGAATACCTGGATTACTTCAAACCAGACTTCCACCCGTGGCAGCACGACACCGAATTCCTGCTGCACAAGTGGCGCAAGCAGCTGAACTTCGCCTGATGCCAGCGCCTGCTCGCCGGGCTCAGTCCGGCTTGCGGGCCACGTAGACGGTGTTAAACGATTCGCGGTTCTGGAAGGGGTTGTAGAAGCTGACCACGTGGCAGGCTATGTCGGTAAACACTTCCCGCAGAGTCGCCATGAATTCGTCGTCCTCACCTTCGTTGGACCACATGGCAAACACGCCCCGGGGCTTGAGTTGCCGGGCCATGAAGCGGAGGTTGTTGGCGGTGTAGAAGCTGGCGCTGGAGTCGTGCAGCAGGGCCCTGGGCGAGTGGTCTATGTCGAGCAGGATGGCATCGAACGGTTTGCCCGGCGCTTCCGGGTCGAAGCCGCCGGTTTCGGGGTCAGCGATGGCGAGGTCGAAGAAGCTGCCGTGTATGTAGCGGTTGCGGGGGTCGGCGTTGAGGTCTTTGCCGAGGGGCACTTTTTCTTGCTGATGCCAGCCGATGACGGGTTTCAGGTATTCGACCACGAGCAGTTCGCTGACGCGCTCATGCTTGAGAGCGGCCACGGCGGTGTAGCCAAGGCCGAGTCCGCCCACAACAACACTGAGCTTGTCGCCTTCGGTTTCGCCCAGGCCGATGTCTGAGAGGGCCACTTCGGCGTCTACAAACATGCTGGACATGAGGAATTCTTCGCCCAGTTTCACTTCGTAGATATCGCGGTCACCCAGTGCCGGAATCCTGCGGCGGCGAAGCGTGATTTCCCCGATCACCGAGGGCTGGCTGTCAATTTGTTCGAAAAGCAGTCCCATAATTTTACTCCCTTCAGGTGCTCAGTACCGCGGCTTTGGCGTTAACGCCAGCGGGGTAGGGCTTTCCAAAACACGCTCCTTCGGCACATCCATGTGGCGCTTGGGCTCCGCCATCCATGGCTCCGCACAGTTTTGGAAAGCCCTACCCCGCTGGCTCCTCAAACTACTCAGCTGGATTCGATGCGTGCTCTAAGCAGCTCAGTAAAGTATTCCGCATCTTCTCCGCACCCAGCTCATTCATCAGTGCGATATTCCGATCAGGAATCCCGTCCACATCCGGATGGCTATCAATCGCCGCCTCCAGACTCGCCTCCCGCAACAGGTGCAACATGGGGTACGGAGACCGGTTGGTGTAATTCTCATCAGCCCCCGGTTCGGTGTCAGCGAACTGATAGTCCGGATGGAAACTGGCGATCTGGTAAACGCCCTCCAACTCCAGGTAGGCCAACAACGCATCGGCAGCGTCCAGAAACTCATTGTAGGCGTAGAAATCCTGCAGTACGCCCGGGTGTATCAACAACGTGGTTTCGATTTCCGGTTCGTCTTCCAGGCGCTGCAATTCCGCGTGTAGGGCCTGCAGGAGGTCGTCTTCATTGTTGGCGTCTGTCACCGTAAACCGAACCCGGTTCTTGACCAGTTCCCGTTTGGCGAAGGGGCAGAGGTTGTAGCCAACGACGACGTCTTCAACCCATTTTCGGGTTGCGATCACAACCGGAGACTCACTCATCAGTTTGTCCTTTATTCTCTGGATGACCACTCAAAGGTACGAGCGGACGGTTGGGTAGGCCTGTCCAAAAATGTGCGGAGCCATGGATGGCGGAGCCCAAGCGCCACAGGGATGTGCCGAAGGAGCGTTTTTTGGACAGGCCTACCCAACCGTCCGCAAACTCCCAAGGTCGAATGATTCAGGATCAGACGTAACCCTGACTCCGAAGATAATCATCATAACTGCCGCTGAAGTCGGTAATCCCATCCGCCTTCAACTCGATGATCCGGGTCGCCAGCGACGAAACAAACTCCCGGTCATGGCTGACGAAAATCAGCGTGCCCGGATAGTTCTCCAGCGCCAGGTTCAACGCCTCGATGGACTCCATATCCAGGTGGTTCGTCGGCTCATCCATCAACATCACATTCGGCTTCTGCAGAATCAGCTTACCAAACAGCATCCGCCCCTGTTCACCACCGGAAATCACCTTCACCGACTTACCGATGTCATCCCCGGAGAACAACATCCGTCCCAACGTACCGCGCACCAATTGCTCACCACCGGTAGTCCACTGCGCCATCCAATCGGTAAGGGTGTCATCCCGGGCAAAGTCGGCGGTGTGGTCCTGGGCGAAGTAACCTACCTCGGCACTGTCGGTCCATTTCACCTCACCGGCATCCGGCTCGTAGGCGCCGGCCAGGCACTGCAGTAAGGTGGTTTTACCAATTCCGTTCGGGCCGATGATAGCCACCCGCTCTCCCGCCTCAATCTGCAGATCCAGGTTTTTAAACAGGGGGCCTTCGTCGAAGCCCTTGGTCAGGCCTTTCAGGGTGACCGCCTGACGGTGCAGTTTCTTGCCCTGCTCGAAGCGGATGAACGGGCTCACCCGGCTGGACGGCTTCACTTCCTCCAACTGGATCTTGTCGATCTGGCGGGCGCGGGAGGTGGCCTGCTTGGCTTTCGAGGCGTTGGCGGAGAAGCGGCTGACGAACTGCTGCAGTTCAGCGATCTGGGCCTTTTTCTTGGCGTTGTCTGACAACATGCGCTCGCGGGCCTGGGTGGCGGCAGTCATGTATTCGTCGTAATTGCCCGGGAACAGGCGCAGTTCACCGTAATCCAGGTCCGCCATGTGGGTGCACACACTGTTCAGGAAGTGGCGGTCGTGGGAGATGATGATCATGGTGCTGTTACGGGCCACCAGGATGTTTTCCAGCCAGCGGATGGTGTTGATATCCAGGTGGTTGGTGGGCTCGTCCAGCAGCAGCACGTCCGGGTCGGAGAACAGGGCCTGGGCGAGCAGCACGCGCAGTTTCCAACCTGGGGCCAGGGCGCTCATGGGGCCGTTGTGCTGTTCCAGCGGAATGTCCAGGCCCAGCAGGAGTTCGCCGGCGCGGGATTCGGCGGTGTAGCCGTCCATTTCGGCGAATTCCACTTCCAGGTCCGCCACCGCCATGCCGTCTTCTTCGCTCATTTCCGGCAGGGAGTAGATGCGGTCCCGCTCTTTCTTCACCCGCCACAGTTCCCCATGGCCCATGATCACGGTGTCCATCACCGTGCAGTCCTCGTAGGCGAACTGATCCTGGCGGAGTTTACCGAGGCGGATGTTGGGCTCCAGCATCACTTGGCCGGCGGACGGCTCCAGGTCGCCACCGAGGATTTTCATCAGGGTGGACTTGCCGCAGCCATTGGCACCGATCAAACCGTAACGGTTGCCGTTGCCGAACTTGGCGGATACGTTTTCAAACAGGGGCTTGGCCCCGAATTGCATGGTGAGATTGGCGGTGGAGATCAAGAAAAGAACCTGTCAGCGTGAGGGCCAGCAGCAAGCCGGCAAATAAAAGCCGGCATTGTACAGGTTTGGGCGCAAGACTGTGAGGCCGCAGAAACACGGATAAAAAGGGCTTGCCAGCAGCACGCTGTGCGGGCAGCATTCGTGTCAGACGTTTCCGTCCATTCCTCCATCCGACAACAGGAACTTGATCATGGCACAAGCAACTGCACGCCACATTCTGGTAGACAGCGAAGCAAAATGTGAAGAACTGAAGAAGGCTATTGAAGGTGGCCAGGATTTCGCCGAAGTGGCGAAGCAGCATTCCTCCTGCCCGTCTGGCCGTAACGGCGGCGACCTGGGCTCCTTCGGCCCTGGCCAGATGGTTCCCGAGTTTGACAAGGCCGTGTTCAGCAGCGACCTGAACACCGTAATTGGGCCGATCAAGACCCAGTTCGGGTATCACCTGCTGGAAGTGACTTCCCGCAGCTAAGCCAGTGCAACTGCTGTCTGCGCTTGACTGCGCAGACAGCAGGCGTTGGTTATCGGGATTCGCCTGTCCCGAAATTCCTGAACCGCGCCAATTGGCTACCGATGGTTTCAATAGGGTCCGTAATCGACGCCTGAATGCTCTCTGTGACCACCTCGGTAAAGCGTTTACCCGACTCACTCTCCAGAAAGTCCAGATACAGACCCAGTTCCTGAACACTGATATCCCGGTAGGTGAACAAATAGCTGTCGTATACCTGTTGCCCAACCATGCCCTGCAACATCCCACGCTGGTTCTCCAAACGCTGACGTAACCGCTCGTAATGCACCGAGTCACTGCTCAGGGCCGCCATGGCCGTTGCCAAACCCAACTGCACGGCAATGGTAGTATCCACTGTGGTTTCCGTTGCGCGGGAAGCCCGGTCAAAACGGTCAAACAGCTTTTCCCGGGTGGTGCCCTTGTAGGCTTCGTTTAGCTCTCCGGCGCGGCTTCGCACCTCTGACCAGGCGGCAGGTGCAGACGCAGCAATCTCCGCACGGGATATCTTCTGCGCAACAGGCGTCTGGTACCAGGCATGAACCTCCTCAAGCTGTTTGTTCGTCAACGACTCATCCAGGCTGTCCACCAGCTTACGCTCGATGTCCTCGGCCCTGTAGCTGCTGCTGACCACATAACCAATGGTGTCGGCCACCATCGGCGGCACCTGGCCGCTCTGTTTGAGACCGTCCCGTATACCCTGGCTCATCATGGCCGGATACTGGCCCACGATGTCATCAATGGGCGATGCCGCCAGAACGTCACGGGCATCCGTTGATGCATGGGCCATTCCTGACGATATAAGCCCGGCAACTAAAAGAGGTTTAACTAGGGTGATCAGTCTCATTTCTCTATTATCCTGTTACTGCAACGGCCCTGTTTATGACACGCCTGAAGCCATTACGGCAAGTGCCCCAAGGCCTTTGGAGATGACAGTTTGGTAGGGATGTGGCGCAGAAGAACCCGAAAATCTCGAAATATCCGCAACAAGCGGTTTAATGTATGGCGCTCCCGCATCAGCTGGTACGGCCTGCCTTTGCTGGGGCTGGTGATCGGCACCTGGGCCACCCTGCGTTTCAGTCTGCTGGCCCCGGAACCTCCGGCCAACCCGGAAAACATCTGTGAGATCTTCAGGGAACATACGGTGTGGTACGACTATGCCCGGGCCTCCGAGGAGAAATGGGGCACCCCCATCGCCACACAGCTGGCTTTTGTCTATTACGAATCGTCTTTCCGGAGCCATGCCCGGCCGCCCCGCACCCGGCTTTGGGGACTGATTCCCTGGAAGCGCCCCACCACCGCTTACGGTTATGCCCAGGCCCTTGACCCCGCCTGGGGCGAATACCTGGTGGCGAACGACGCATCCTGGCGAACCGTACGCACCGACATGCAATACGCGCTGGATTTTGTCGGCTGGTACAACCACCTCAGCAACCGCGAGCTGGGCATTCCATTCAGCGCACCCCGGCAGCTTTACCTGGCCTATCATGAAGGTCGGGGCGGCTACGCACGCCGCTCGTTCGAACAGAAACCGGCCATACAGTCCCTGGCCCGAAGGGTTCAGAACCGCGCCTTCCGCTACGACAACCAGTTAAAGCAGTGCGAAGCGGAGTTCCAATGTTGGCGCTGGTACCAGTTCTGGCCGTTCTGCAAGGCCGACGATTAGGTTCAGAGCGACGCGCTTATCTCAATGGCAGATTCCAGCGCTTTCAGGCGTTCAACCAGAAACTCCATGACAATGCGCACCCGGGCCATCTGCTGGGTATCCTGGTTTACATGCAGCCACAAATCCACGCTCTCGCCCTCCAGCGGGTCTGATAGCCTGCGCAGCTCTTTCGCGGCCTCGCCCAGATAACAGGGCAACACCGCCAACCCCGCTCCAGACCTGGCCAGGGTTGCCATGGATTGCAGGCTGTTGCAGCGAATCACCGAGGAGACGTTCTTCAGGTGCTTTCGGTACCAACGCCCGGTCGCCAGATGGCTGAAACTCTCATCCGGCAGTATCCAGGTGCAATCTTCCGGGTGGTTCTCGATATCCATATTGCGGTGTCGACGGCAGTATCGGGCGGCCCCGTAGACAGCGGAATCCACAGCGGCAATGCGCTCGCCCTCCAGGGTCGCCTGGGGTTTGTTCTCCGGCCGCAAGGTCAGGTCTGCCTCCCGGTGGCTGAGGTTCGCCACATCGTTATCGGTCAGCACCTCCAGTTCGATATCCGGATAGGCGTGAACCAGCTCCGCCAGGATCGGTCCGAGCAGTTCATTCATCATGGCATCTTCGGCCGCCACCCGGACCTTACCCACCGGCGCGGCATCGTCACCTACCAGTTTGCGCTCCAGGTTTTCCACATCGGTAGCCAGCCGCTGGGCCTCCCGAAACGCCATTTCGCCAACCGGAGTGAGCTGCAAACCATCCCGGTTGCGCTCGAAGAACTGCACCCCCAACGACTCTTCCATCTGATCAAGTCGTCTTAAAACAGTGGTTTGGTGTACACCCAGCAATTCACCGGCTTTCGCCAGCGTTCCACCTATTGCCAGAGCCCGTATATATCGAAGATAATCCCAGTCCATAGTTACTGCATATTCGCAACGTGAGTACGGATTTTAACGTATTCAAACTGCAAATAAGAACTCCTAGAATAGTCGTTAAATTAAAGATAGATCGCTAATTAATCCACCAGACAAAGGAGGAAGGCGCTATGACCAAGAGCCATATCGCAACCGTAAACCCGCTGCCGTCAAGTATCCTCCACAACAGTACCGAGGTCAGGCGCCAGTATACCCGCGCTGCTGCACAGCAGGCGATGCAGTTTTTCAGCCGTAAGGTGCGGATTTTCAACCGCAAAGCGGCTGCGGTTGCCCCAGACATGCCCCAGGTACAGGGCGGTCACTGAGATTACCGGAACCCGGTAACCGAAGCACAAATAAAAACGCCGGCATGTTTCCATGCCGGCGTTTTTATTTGGTGAGTGTTTAACGCCCTGATCAGAACTCCCAGATCACCTTACTCTTCTTACCAAACCACTCGTCCATCTTCTGATTGTAGAAGTCCTCGATCACATTGCGCTTGATCTTCATGGTCGGCGTTAACATGCCGTTTTCCATGGTCCAGGGCTCCTTGACCACTACTACGAAAGCCACTTTCTCATGGGCTTCGCTCTGGGCGTTAACGGCATCAAGCTCCCGGGCCAGTTCCTGTTCCAGCTCCGCCCGGTCACCACCACGATCCAGTTCATCCCGGGCCTCTTCTGACAACAACACCATCAGGCACGGCTGAGGCTGGTTGGCGCCGGCCACACACACCACTTCGGCTTTCGGATGATTGAACCGGTTCTCAATTGGCACGGGCACTACGTATTTGCCCTTGGAGGTTTTGAACAGATCCTTCACCCGGCCAGTGATACGCAGGCAACCATCCTGGTCGATTTCACCCATATCGCCGGTTTTGAGAAAGCCGTCATCGGTCAGGTCCTCTTTGGTCTTCTCTTCGTTCTTGTAGTAGCCGAGCATCTGACCGGGGCTCTTGACCTGAACCTCGCCACCTTCGCCAATGCGGTGAGTAACACCGGGGTTTGCCATGCCGACCGTACCCACCTTGGCCTGGCCGGGGCGGTTGGCGTGGGAGTAACCGAAGTTCTCCGACATGCCATACACTTCCAGCAATTCCAGACCAAGGCCCCGATACCAGCCGATAATCTCTCCAGACAACGGTGCCGCGCCCGTCAGGGCGGCCCGACAATGGTCCAGGCCCAGCTGTTTGAGCACCTTCTTTTTAACCAGCGAGTTAAGGATCGGAATATTGAACAGGATTTTCTGCTTCTTCGGTGGCAGCTTGGCGTTCACGCCCAGATAGAACTTCATCCACAGGCGCGGTACCGAGAAGAACAACGTGGGCCGGGCCCGCTGCAAGTCTTCCTGGAAGGTGTCCAGGGAGTTGGCAAAGTACAGGTGGAAACCGTAGTAAAGGGACTGGGTTTCAACCGCTGCCCGCTCCGCCACGTGGGCCAGCGGGAGGTAAGACAACATGCGTTCGTTGGATGACACTGGGAACAGTTGCTGCAGGCCATCGGCCACCGAAATCATGGTGCGGAAGCTGTGCATCACGCCCTTGGGCCGGCCGGTACTGCCAGAGGTGTACACGATGGTGGCCAGCGCATCCGGATCAGGCAGTTTCGGCTCAGCCGGTGATTGCTCTTTGATGATCTCCTGCCATTTGGGAGTGTCATCGCGCGGCGACAAAGGCAGAGACACGATGGGCAGGTCATCAGGAATATGATGCTTGATGTCGTTCCAGCCGTCGGCCGTACCGTCCAGCTTACCCAGGAACAACAGTTTAGCCTCGCTGTGTTCAAGAATGTAAGCGGCTGTTTCACCATTCAGGGTCGGGTAAAGCGGCACGCTGACATGACCGGCTGCCCAAATGGCCAGATCCAACAGTATCCAATGCGCGCTATTCTTGCCCAGGATTCCGATATTGCTGTGCTCCGGTAGACCAAGGCTGTTCAGGTAGGCGGCCATCCGGGACACCTGGTCAGCGGCCTGCGCCCAGGTAATGTCTTCCACCCGGCCATCCGGGAACGGCTGGGTAAGGTAAACGTTATCGGGAGTGTGCTGGGCCCAGTAGTACAGGCAGTGCAAAGACGTCTGCTTTTGTGGGTCTATAGCCATGGTGGCTCCTTGTTGTTGTTATCTTCGGTTGTCTGGAATCGCTTTTTATTGTTGCATTCATACTAGCCAACTTTCCCGCGTGCTCAATAGCAATAAACATCCCGGGCGTTGACCATTTAGCTCGAAGCTGAGACGCACCTCCCAAAATAGTTCGTGACATCCATCAAGTCTGGTCTAGATTGAGAAGTACCGCGTATTGATAACCAATACCACAGGAGACTGTCGCTCTATGAGAACCTCGACTCGCTCTGCTTTGATCTTCCCCGCCTGGGCCGTGATTCTTATCGGTTCTGGTGCATTTCTCTATACCGCCTATGCGGGCTTTCTTGGTTCCTGAAAGCTGGCTAACGCCTGAACCGGGTCTCAAGCACGACTGCCGAGTTAGTTCGCTCAACCCCTTCAAGGTTCCCGATGTCATCCAATACACGGCTCAACTCCTCCAGTGATTGAGCCTGGACGATGGCAATCAAGTCGTATTCACCACTAACCGAAAACAACTGACAGACCTGAGAAATCTGCTCCAGTTCAGAGTTGGTGCGGGCAGTGAGTTTCTGATGCACCTTGACCGACACATGGGCCTCCACCTGATTGGCGGCGTACTCACCGCCCAGCTGTAAGGTATAGCCGCGAATGATTCCCTGCGCCTCCAGTTTCGCCAGTCTGTTTTGTACGGTGGAACGGGAAACATGCAACCCCTTGGCCAGGTCAGTCACACTGGCGCGAGCATTCTGCCGGAGCAGTCCCAACAATTTCTGGTCTTGCATACTAATCATTTTGATTACCTGATTCGTCAATATGGCTAAATTCTAGACCATATCGACCAATTTGAATCTACAGATCGGCATAACCAGCCGCCATACTGGACCTAAACAACGTTCAGGATGTCGGCCATGTTGATCCGCCCTATCACGCTTCGGGATCTTGATCCCCTTTATCAGATTGCCGTTGAATCCGGACCGGGATTCACATCCCTGATGCCAGACCGGGACGCGCTGGCACAGAAGATCGAGCATTCCATGAAGAGCTTTGAGCGGCGCGTAGACAATCCCACAAACGAGCAGTATCTGTTTGTACTTGAGGATGAGCACAGCCATGAGATCATGGGCACAACTGGCATCCAGGCCAGTGTTGGGCTCGACCGGCCGTTGCACCACTTCAAACGCGACAGAACGATCGGGCCAGCAGGCCTCGCGAGGGAAACCCTGACCCGTTGCGAGCACTACGCGGGCTGCACCGAAATCTGTTCGCTGTACCTTCGCCCGGACTATCGCCAGGCCAATGCCGGCAAACTCCTGTCAAAAGTCCGGTTTCTGTTTATGGCACTGCACCCCGAGCGTTTTGCAAACACCGTGATAGCAGAGATGCGGGGGGTGTCTGACACTCATGGCCACTCGCCTTTCTGGAACTGGCTGAGACATCAGGTGGTCGATCTGGATTTTTCCACGGTAACGCAACTCTCCGCCCAGAGTGATGCTCGTTTTCTGGAACAACTTGTTCCCCCTGGTCCGTTCGACATTGCAGACATGACCATTGAAGCTCAGGCAGTCATCGGCCAGGTTCACCCGGACACCCGCCCGGCGCTACACTTGCTGAAACAGGAAGGATTCCGGCATCGTGGACTGGTGGATCTTTTCGATGCCGGGCCGACCATTGAATGCGCACGGGATGCCATTACCAGTGTTCGCAACAGCGGGCTATACCGGGGTTTATATGGCGGCACCCGGATTACCGCCCACACCGGGTTCCCCTTGATTGTGGCCAACGGCCAGTGTTCCGGATTCCGTGCGACGATCATCGATTCACTGTCAGGGGGAGACGAGCCGGAGCAAGTTCCCCTACCGACTGGCATTCAGCGGAAGCTGGGCTTGAATGGTGGAGACCCGGTGTGCGCACTACCCCTGGTCAAAAACCGCCCCACACTGAACACAAGTGAGATGAGTGCTCACCAGGAGTTCCGTCATGCACAATGATCTGAACGCGCTTTTTTCCCGGCTCTGGCAATCCTATCGACGGGTGACGCCCTCGGCTGAGCGTATTCATCAGTTGCTGGGCGAACGCGAAAGCCACCCCATCGTGAATGATCACATTGCACTGCGCACTTTTAACCTGGCCCCGGTACGCCTGGACAAACTGGCCGGCCACTTTCTCAAGCTGGGCTATCAGCCGGGTGGCGAATATCATTTTGAAGCCAAAAAGCTCTACGCACGGCATTACGAGCACCCTGACCCGGATGTTCCCAAGGTGTTCATCTCTGAGCTACTGGTGGATCAATGTTCAGTGCAACTGCAGGCCATCGTTTCTGGCCTTGTGGCCCAAACGAATCCGGGCGCGGTAGATGCCGATGATTTTCTGACTTCCGGCCGCCACTGGAAACTGGATTACGGCACTTACCGTTCACTTCTGGAGGAAAGCGAATACGCTGCATGGACCGCAGCCTGGGGTTATCGAGCCAACCATTTTACGGTCAGTATCAATCATCTTGAGAGCATCAAAACCGTTGCGCAGATCAACCAACTGCTCAAAGACCACGGCTTCGCCATAAACACCTCCGGGGGTGAAGTAAAGGGGTCACCTCAGGAACTGCTCGAGCAATCCTCCACCCTGGCAGACCGGGTCGCCCTGGAGTTCACTGATCAGGTGGCCACGGTACCCAGCTGTTTCTATGAATTCGCCCTGCGCTATCGGAAACCGGATGGCAACCTGTACTCCGGCTTTGTGGCGGCGTCTGCAGACAAGATCTTCGAGAGTACCCATGCGTCAAACTGACTTCGGCGCCTCCTGGCACTGACGTCAGGACCATCCCTGCTCACCCAACAGGGGCACGAACCGGACATCACCGAAGTCTTCGCGCTCGAAGTCAGCATCCGTCCGGCGGGTAATACACACCAGCCGCTGCACGGAATGCTCCGACCCCACCGGAATAATCAACCGGCCACCGACGGCAAGCTGCTGTTTAAGGGTCTCAGGTACGGCGGGAGCACCTGCAGCAACGCAGATGCCATCAAAGGGCGCAGCCTCCGGCCAACCAAGGGTTCCGTCGCCGCAGCGAACATGCACCTGGCTGAACCCCGCCCGCTCCAGGTTCCTCCTGGCCTGCTCTGCCAACTCAGGAATCCGCTCGATACTGAAGACCTCCAGGGCGAGGCTGGCCAAAACGGCTGCGGCATAACCCGATCCAGTCCCAATATCCAACACCCGTTCCCGCCCCTCCAGCTGAAGCGCCTGCGCCATCAGCGCCACGATATAGGGCTGGGAAATTGTCTGCCCCCAACCAATCGGCAAGGGGTAATCTTCATAGGCTTCGCCAGCCAGATGCTCGGGAATAAAGCGTTCTCGGGGCACCCTGTCCATGGCTTCCAGCACTCTTGAATCGAATATCCCCCTGCCGGCAAGCTGATACCGAACCATGTCTGCGCGCAGGTTGTTGAAATCCGGAACCCGTTCATTCATCACCGGCCCCTCCCTGATTACCCGTCGTTACAAAGCCATAACGCTTTTACAACAGCGCAAACTTTAACCACTGTCTACTTTTTACCCACAGGTTACTCCTCTGCACGGATGAGGAGAACCAAAAACAAAAATAACGGCGAGGGTTTAACCCTCACGCTCAGGGAGATAATCATGTCTACATCTGTCGACCACCTGATGGAACGCACCCAGGATGCCAGCGATCTGCTCGCCGATATCGTGCCATCAGCCATAACCCTGGCAACCATGCTCCGACATCGCCAGATGGCAGCCTGGCTAAGGGCTGAGTTTGATGGATACCCCGATATAGACAAAGCACCACCTTATCGGCTCGACCTGCCCGGACACATCGTTGCCAAATCCCCGCAGTATGGCTGGATTCCTGCACCGGTGAATGACACCCAAACCAGGGAGTTCGGGCACCTGAATCTGATGGAAGGGGTAAAAGAACTCGAACATACCTGTTTAAGCTGCAAGAAAGGCAATGGCAATCGAGTGTTGCTGGATAAAGAGGCCATGTCAGACCTGCAAAAGCAGATTAATCTCAGTGCCGAACTGGCCATCAACCTCAGCCGGGAGGTTTACTGCCGGCTACTCCGAACCCTTCGGGCAGCGCTCTATCTGTGGGCCGAGCAGCTGATGGACGCTGGTATCTCTGGCGATCACAACCACTATAGTCCGGAGGAACGAAAGCTGGTCTCGCATCTTGATAGCCCAGAGGCTTTCTGGCGCAAAGCCATGCAGGAACTGGACACAGTACCGGTGGCAGATGTTCGGGAGCTTGGCTTTCTGGAACGCATGTTTGGCCGGGCCGGCTAAGTCAGGAAAGCCACGTAAAGACCAAAAGGCTATACTGGAGGACACGCGAACCGATTGAATCGTCTATAAAGGAGCCAGGAGCGCCACTATGAGAGACGCACGATGGAAGTATCTCAGATCACGCGGCCTGGCTCTGATTCTTCTACTGGCATGCCCCCCCGTCTTCAGTGACGATAGCATCATCAATCGCATAGAAGCCCTTCAGGCCGGGCATCCTGTCACGGTTCTCGACGCACCGATACTTGCAAAGGAGGCCCTGACCCGTTTCTACGAGCTCAGGGAATTTGACCTGGCCTGGGATTCCTACAATGCCCGACGTCAACTGGCCCAGGCCATCAGTGAGGTGGCTGATCAGGGTTTAAACCCGCTGGATTATCACCACGAAACGATTGCCGCCCTGGCCCTGCAACCGACGGATCAGGTCGAGGAAGAAGTGCGGGCCGATCTGGACCTGGTACTGTCAGACGCATTCCTGTTGCTTTCCTCCCATTTGCAGGCGGGGAAAGTCAACCCGAGGACCATTCACGCTGAATGGACCGCCAATCGCCAGGATCTGGAAACCCACACCGTGCTTGCACAAGCACTGGACACCAATTCCGTTTACCAGACCCTGCAACAGCTAAAACCTTCAGCGCCAGCCTACCAGAAACTGGTCACGGCGCGCCGCACCCTGACCGCATTGCTGGGGCAGCCCTGGCACGAACTCGCCGCCACTCCCACACTCCGACCGGGAGACAACGACCCGCGCATCCCCGAGATACGTCGCCGGCTTGCCCTTCTTGGCGATATCCCGAGTGCCGACCATGATCGCCCGGCTGCCTACGATGCGTCGGTCGAAAGTGATAGCTACGACGACGAGCTGTTGATCGCCCTTCCCGCGTTCCAGGCCCGGCATGGCCTTGAACCGGATGGAATCATCGGGCGCCAGACTTTTGCTGCCCTGAATAGATTACCTGTCGAGCGCATCCGCCAACTGGATGCCAGCCTGGAGCGTTGGCGTTGGTTGCCGGACGATCTTGGTGATACCTACTTACTGGTCAACATCGCCGGCTTCGAGATGACCATGGTACGCTCCAGTGAGGAAATCCTCCGCCAGCGGGTGATCGTCGGGCGCCCTTACCGCCAAACCCCGGTATTCAGTGACCGCATTCGCTACCTGGTATTCAACCCTACCTGGACCGTCCCACGGAAGCTGATGATCCAGGACCAGCTACCAATTATCCGCAGCGATCCCGGCTACCTTGAGCGCATGAATTTTAAGGTCTATCGGGGGTGGGGCGCTGATCGCGTGGAAGTGGACCCGGCTACTATCGACTGGCACACTCTGTCTGCCAACAACTTCCCGTACCAGCTGGTTCAGGAACCCGGGCCGATGAATGCGTTGGGACAGATAAAATTCATGTTCCCCAACCAGTATGATATTTACCTGCACGACACCCCGGGGCAGGCCCTGTTTGGCCGAGCTGAACGAACGTTCAGTTCCGGCTGTATCAGGGTTGAGCGGCCCTTTGAATTGGCGGAGCATCTGCTGGCAGGTAACAGCAACTGGTCGCGGGCGAATATAGACCGGGCCATTGAACTCAGAGACCCAGTCAATGCGATGCTGAGAACGCCGATACCGGTTCATCTGCAATACTGGACGGTGTGGGTTGATCAATCAGGAGTGATACAGTTCCGGAACGACATCTATGGACGAGATCAGCGGCTGATCGACGCGCTCCGTTCAGATCCCCAAGGCGCGCTGATGCCAACACCACGGAGGCCTTGATGACGAGAGTAGCTTTACTGACTGCCCTTATGCTGATCCTGACAGCCTGCCAGAATCTGCCAGATCGCCAGGAGGGTCTGGACAGCGACGTAGCGTTTCTCAAAGCTCACCACTGCCTTGAGGAATCCGTGGACGACGTCAACCGCATTCACTTCGGCCCTTGCCTGAAAGTTATTGAAATCAACGGTCAGGCACCGGTAGTCAGGGACGACGACTTTATCGAGCTCCCCCTTCGACAGCCTCTCACCATAGGCACAAGTTGCGTTTATCGACACGCCGATGGCACGCCGATACCCGCCACCGTTGAAACTGCCGACTTTCAGGTGCGTGCGGACACCTTCACCCGTGGCGGCCAGAGGTGGTACCTGCATGCCCACAAGCAGGCCCGCAGGGTGATTGGCTGCGAGCCCACGCTATCTCGCTCAGTTCACCCCACCCGGAGCACAGACTGAACTGCCCATCGGCCTGGCCCAGCGCCAGACGGGACACTAGCCAAACCTGTATCCGCAATTACCATTTCTCAATAGAGCAGCTGTTTCGTTGCGCATTCTTTGGCCATGTGCCACGTTGGAAGGGAACCGTAAAAAGGAGGATAGGAAATGCTCTATTGGGCGGTAGTGTGTCTTGTTATTGCAATTGTTGCAGGTGTTCTGGGTTTCGGAGGCATCGCCGGAACGGCTGCGGGTTTTGCCAAGATCCTGTTTTTCATCTTTCTGGTCTTGTTGGTTGTTTCACTCCTCGCCAACGCGTTACGAGGTCGGGGCCCAAAAATCTGACTAGGCAGACCTGGCTTTTCGTGGCCCTGGAGCAACAACCAGGGCCACGCCAGCCACCGCAACAACCCCGCCGGCCATGGCCATTGGCCCCAAGCGCTCATCAAACAGGATAAACGCCTCCAGTGCCGTGACCGGTGGCACCAGGTAGAACAAACTCGCCACCTGAGAGGCTGCGCCGCGTCGAATCAACCACATCAAAAGCAAAATGGCACTGACCGACAGGCCAAACACCAGCCAGCCAAGGGCCAGCTTGAACTGCAGCGACCATTCCACACTTCGGGACTCCAGTACCATCGCACCAACACCAAACAAGACGGCCGCTGCGGTGTACTGAATCATGGTGCCGGATACCAGATCAACCGACGTGCCAAACCGTTTCTGGTAAACGGTGCCAAGGGAGATTCCGATCAGCGCCAGCCCTGCCCAGACCAGCGTCAGCCCGGGTAACCCTGTATCGCCGGTACTGGTTCCTCCAAACTTTTCTACGATTACCAGCGAAACACCCACAAGCCCCAAGACCAATCCCGCCCACTGCTTTCGCGAAACCGCCTCACGCAGAAACACCACAGCAGCCAGCGCTGTTACCAACGGCTGCAAGCCCACAATGAGCGACACCAACCCTGATGACATACCCTGATCAATGGCGTAAAAAACACCACCAAGGTAACAGCCATGAACCAGAATACCGGTGATCGCCACATGACCGGCGCTACGCCAGCCCGGCCATCGGGCACCCATGATGATGGCCAAGACGGCCAAAGGTATTAACGTGATCAGCATGCGGATAAACAACAGCGTAAAAGGCTCTGCATACGGCAGGCCGTACTTGGCACCAATGAATCCGGTGCTCCAGAGCCAGACAAACAGGGCAGGTACGAAAAAGGAAAAGAAAACCGGGGGCATGGATCAAAGCTCGGCTGATAGGAATCCTGGCAGGAGACTATAGCCTGCCAGAACCCGCCCAGACAGGCACAGAACTCAGCTAGCCGACCATCACAGTCAAGCGCTCGTCAACATCGATTGCAGTTTCTGAGTAAACTCTACGGCCTCGCAGCCCAATGGGGTCAGGTAGCCCCCGTCTTTCTGGCTGATCAACCCTTTTGCAAACAGCGACTCTGCCGCCCGGACCGTTTCCGGCGCCGCAGAATGGGCATGCACTTTTATACCTTCCTGGGTGGATATCGAGGGAAACTGTAGCAACAGGTTCAGCTCGGCAAGGTGGTTTGGAGAGAACGGCATAAAAGCTCCTTATCATTAGAATTATCTGAAGTTTAGCCCAAATATCGGAGCGCCACGGTGGAATCGTTGTGAAATTGATCCAGGTGCATATTTTGCCCGATTATCCTATTGTTACACCCATCGCGCCGCGACTTTCAGTGCAAGTCAACGACATTGCATCACCACAACACGGACACGTTGATCATGGACAACACACCGGCACAGTCAGATGACTATTACCCACGCCCTTTGCGCCACCTGAGTGTTTACCTTGCGACGCTGGTTAAAGGTCGCCTGTGGCTCAAGGTGCTGATTGGCATGGGGCTTGGTCTTGTGGTTGGCACCTTGCTGGGCCCCTCGGTTGGCCTGGTCGAGCCAGAAACCGGAACGCTGATCGGCAACTGGCTGGCCTTTCCCGGGCAACTGTTCCTCGCCACCATCCAGATGATCGTGATACCACTGGTTATAGCCTCTGTGGTAAGAGGCCTGGCCGCCAGCGACAACCTGGAACAACTGCGCAAGATGGGCGTCCGGGTTACCCTGTTTTTTGTCATCACAACTGCTATTGCCGCCACCATAGGCCTTTGGGTAGGAGGCCTGGTTAACCCGGGTGACCTGATGACCGGCCTGACAGCGCCTCCGGTCGATGCTGCCCCGGTCGCCGCGGACATCCCCGGCCTGGATGCCATCCCCCAGACACTGATCGGCCTGCTGCCCGGCAACCCCCTGGATGCCATGGTAGAGGGGCAAATGCTGCAGGTGGTGATTTTCTCCATCATCATCGGCGTTGCACTGGTCAGCATGTCGGGAGACAAGGCCAAGCCGATGCTGGACCTGCTCGACTCCCTGCAACAAATCTGCATGACGGTGGTTCGCTGGGCGATGCGCCTGGCGCCCTATGCCGTTTTCGGGCTGATGGCGCAACTGACCACCACGCTCGGGTTCCGTGCCATGCTCGGCATGGCGTCCTATGTGGCCACCGTTTTGCTCGGCCTGGCTGTACTGATGGCTTTTTACCTGATTATTCTAAAACTGCTGGCCGGCGTGAGGCCTCTGCAATTCCTGAAAGACACTCGTGATGTACTGCTGCTCGCGTTTTCCACGTCCAGCTCCGCGGCAGTCATGCCTCTGTCTATCCGCACTGCGGAAGACAAACTGGGTGTGCGCCCTTCCGTTTCCCAGTTTGTCATTCCGCTGGGCGCTACCATCAATATGAACGGTACCGCCCTCTATCAGGCCGTGGCCACAGTGTTTCTGGCACAGGTGTATGGCATCGACTTGAGTGTGGGCAGTATGGCACTGGTGGTAGCCATGGCAGTCGGCGCATCCATCGGCTCACCCGCTACACCCGGGGTAGGCATTGTCATTCTCGCCATGGTGCTTCAATCCGTGGGTGTACCGGCGGCAGGTATTGCCTTGATTATGGGCGTGGACCGGATACTTGATATGTGCCGTACCGCCATTAACGTTACCGGTGATCTGGTCGCTTGCCGACTGATGGAAAACTGGTCGGGCAAACGATTACCAGACCAACCCGAACCGGTGCCCGATGAGGCCTGAGGCCCACAGTAAGTTTGTGACCGCATGAACAATCGGTATCATCAAGGTACGAAAGTCCTACACATGTGCGGGCGTCTACCGCGATAATAGCGGTGGATTGTTATGCAGAATCAACGCACCGGGTCTTTGATGAATTTAAGCGGTATCTCTCTACTGGCCAGAACAACGGTCGCCTTTGCTATCGGACTCGTTCTGGCAGCGGGCACCGCCCATGCCGACAGCATCCAGCGCATTGTGCACCCGGATGGCCGGGTGGAATTCACCAACGTGAAAAGCCCAAACCAGCCCCGCGCCTCCACACGCAACCAGACGGTGTACCGCTACACCGATGAGCACGGCGTGGTAGCCTACAGCAGTCAACGCCCCGGTACGGAAGACGTTGAAGTTATCCGTTTCCATTGCTACGCCTGCGATCCGGGCTCCAAGGTGGATTGGTACAGAACCCCCCTGTTCCTGACCCCATTCCGGGATGAAATACTGACAGCCGCTCAAGAGTTTGATGTCGACCCGGCCCTGGTTCGGGCGGTTATCCATGCCGAATCTGCGTTCAACCCGAAGGCTGTGTCGCCAGTCGGCGCCCAGGGCCTGATGCAGTTGATGCCCGGCACCGCAGATGAACTGGGCGTGAGAGACCCATTTGCCATTGAAGACAATATACGTGGCGGGGTCGATTACCTCGCCCGCATGCTCAAGCGTTTCAATGGTGATATCCGCCTGGCGACTGCCGCCTACAACGCCGGCCCCGGCGCCGTCGGCCGCTTCAATGGCATTCCCCCCTACGCGGAAACCAAGGCCTACGTTGAACGGGTAGGTATTCTGCACCAGCGCTACGCCAGCAACTGATGGGCACGGTGATCAAGCGCCCTGACATCAAGGGCGACATTGTTCATGTGGCAAGTGACCCCCATGGCAACATTCTGGTGATCGATGACCGTAAGCATCGGATTCTGAGCTTCGATTCGGTGTTTGAGCAAAGCAAGATCCTGCGGACAGCCCCCAATGTTCCCGTGCATGAATACAACCGAGCCATGCTGCTGCCAATCGCTTTTGCCTCACCCAGCCGGGTAACCGTTCTGGGCCTTGGTGGTGGTGTACTCACACACGGCCTGTTCACGCTGCTGCCGGACAGCACCATTGAGGTATATGAACTCAGGCGAAAGGTTGCGGAGATTGCAAAGGAGTGGTTTGCACTGCCCGAATCAGAACGGCTAAGGGTGCATATTGCCGATGCCCGTCTGGCCGTCGACCAGCTACCCGTAGCCAGCACGGATATGATTCTGACAGACCTGTACAGTGCTGACCGTATGAGCCCGGCGCAAAGCCAGCGGCAGTTTATAAAAGCCTGCAGCAGGGCATTATCCTCTACCGGCTGGTTGGTTCTTAACTACCACCGAATGCCGGAGCCGGACGGCAATCTGCTGCGGGAACTCACGCGGCAGTTTCCCCTGCTGCTGGTGTTCAAAAGCCGGACCAACAACTGGGTGATCTACGGGCGCAAACAGGATTTTGACCCCTGGTCCCTGGACAAGCTCCGATTGAATGTACTGGAAGAGCGCCTGCCCATTGGCTGGCGCAAACTGATCAAGAAGCTGAGCCGGCTGGTGCCGGCCGTTACCCCAAGCGAGCCATGAAGCTCTCCCGTATTATCAGTAACCAGAACGGTGTCAGTCGTCGCCAGGCCAATCAACTTCTGGCTTCTGGCCGGGTGAGCGTGGACGGCCAGAGGTGCCAGGACGGCGCAGAAGAGGTTTCCCGGTTTCAGGAAGTCAGAATTGACCAGAACATCATCCAGCAAGCCGAACCCGCTTATTACCTGATGCTCCACAAACCCGCCGGTTACCTGAGCGCCACCAAGGATGACCAACACCCCACGGTTATGGAACTGATTGCACCGAACATACGAGAGCACCTGCACATCGGCGGCCGCCTGGACCGGGCCAGCACCGGGCTTCTGATTCTGAGCAGTGACGGGCTATGGTCCCGCCGGCTCACCGAGCCTGACATCAAACTACCGAAAACGTACCGGGTCACAACCGCGTCACCCATCAGCCCGGAAACGGCCACGCGCTTTGCCGAGGGAATCTGGTTTGAGTACGAACAGTTGACAACCTCCCCCGCCCAGTTGGAGCAACTGAATGACTGTGAGGCTCGGGTAACCATCTTTGAAGGGCGATATCACCAGGTAAAGCGCATGTTCCACGCAGTCGGCAATCGGATCACATCACTGCACAGGGAAAGCATGGGCAGTCTGGCACTGGACCCGGAACTTCCTGTTGGTGGGTATCGTCACCTCAGCGGTGACGAAATCAGCTCCGTCGGCGGACGGAGCTGATCAAAACATCAAGCGCGGCTGAGGAACTTACGCTCTTCCACATTCACCTTGATGCGATCGCCGGTAGAGATGTGCTCAGGCACCTGAACCACCAGGCCGGTAGTCAGGCGAGCCGGCTTGGTGCGGGCTGTCGCGGAACCGCCCTTGATGGATGGGTCGGTTTCTTCGATAGTCAGCTCAACCGTAGGCGGCAGGTCAATGGCGACCGGAGTCTCGCTGACCAGAATCGCCATCACGCCCTGGGTATCCTCGGTGATGAACAACAGCTCGTCTTCAATGGCGCTTTTGTTCAGCATGTACTGGGTGAAGTCTTCGTTATCCATGAACACGTACTCGTCGCCATCGGCGTAGGAGAACATAACCGGACGACGCACCAGATCCGCCAGATTCAGCATGTCAGAGTCTTTAAAGGTCTCGTCCAGCTTCTGGTTAGTCACCACATCGTACATGCGCATACGGTACAAGCTGCCGCCAGCACGGCCCTGAGGTACCGAGCGCTCGATATCCTTCACAAAATAGACGCGGCCGTCATACTCAACGGCCTGGTTCTTCTTGATCTCACTCGCTTTAGGCATAACATCCGGTTCCGATAAAAAAGGTTTTCTGTGGCGCTGATATACCATGACTGGAATCAATAAGCGATAGTCTCTCAGCCATTTGCCTTTGAAAGCTCGTCTCGCGTTCTCAGCCGCCCTTCCCGGCGAATCTCGGCTTTCTCGTAACGACGAATCTGGTCTTTGGTTTCCGGAATCACCGGTGGCACTTCAACAGGCCGGTCATTCTTGTCCAGGGCCACAAAGGTAAAAAAAGCGGAGAGGATGTGGCGGGTTTCGCCGGTATAACTGTTCTCTGCCTCCACACGGGCACCGATCTCCATAGACGAGCCCCAGCTACGGTTCAGCGACAGATTAAATAACAGCGTGTCGTTCCCCTTGGCAGGTGCCCGGAAGTGGATCGAATCCACCGCAGCAGTCACACAAACATGGGCCGAGTGGCGCTCTGCCACCACCAGTGCCAGACGATCACACTTGGCCATGATCATGCCGCCAAACACCGTGTTGTGTGAGTTCATATCATTGGGGAAAACCTTGTAAACATGCTTGTCGATGGCGGATGCCGCCACCGGCTTGCCCGGTTTTTCAGACATTTCACTCAACCCCCTCTCGTGTTTACCCACAAACTCTGCGAGACCTCTTCTGGCCTGGCTGTTCAGATTCAAACCTGCCAGCCAGTTCCAGAAAAAGGTGAGCTCGGGTTAACCCATCAGATCAAAGTGAGCAGCATCCTGCTCGAAGCAACGGTCCAGCAGCGCCAGGTAATCCGCCTTCACTTTCAGCTTGGTTTGCTTGTGGGCGTTCAGGTTAAGCTGCTTCATCTGGGACGCAACCGCTACGGCTCGCTCCATCAGTTGTTCAGGAGCCACCACCTCATCCAGGAAACCAGCCGCAACGGCGCCTTCCGGGTTAAAGATCTCGGCATTCACCACCGAACGGTAGAAATACGGCGCCGGCATACGGTGGCGGGCGATCTCGATACCAGCGTGGTGCATGGTCATACCAATGGCCACTTCGTTCAGGCCCAGCTTGAAACCGCCCTCTACGCCAATGCGGTAATCCACAGACAACAGGATAAACGCGCCCTTGGCGATAGCATGGCCACTGCACGCACCAATCACCGGCAGCGGGAACGCGGCCAGGCGACGGGTCAAGGTTGAGCCCACCTTCACCAGCGCCATCGCTTCTTTCGGGCCCTTCTGCATTTCTTTCAGGTCGTAGCCGCCTGAAAACATGCCAGGCTGACCTGTCAGAATCACAATAGCCTTATCCTGCTCGGCCTGGTCCAGAGCGGCATTCAGCCCAGCAAACACATCGTGGCTCAGGGCATTGGCTTTGCCGTTATTCAGGCTGATGGTGGCAATGCCGTCGTTCAGTTCGTAGCTTACGAGTTCAGTCACCTGTGCGTCCTCATTTACTGCGTTTTATTAAAGTGAGTGTTTGTTAACAACAGAATCCCAAGATTGTGGGCGATCTGCGGCATCAGGTAAAGACCTGATCATCCCCATGCTACCGCCCCGCACCAACAGTCATGGCCGGACAATACTGCCCTGCGGCACCAGGCAATTCATCATGGAGATAGAGACATCCCGGAACATCGCCTCGGAGGTCACCCGGTCCGGGAAGTTATCGTACACAGCGCGGCGGCACGTAGACGTTCGGGATTGCGCTCGCTTTTCGCAGTCCTGGATGGCGTCACTGCCCGCAGGCTCTCCCACCGCCTGTGCGCACAACGCGGGAATCTGGGTGATCGCCCAGTCCACCACCTCACTGCTTTTGGCAGGACTGGTCTGAAGATTGGCAAAGCGTGCGGGATCGGTCGGATCAGAGGATTCCTGGGTCTGGCCCCAGAACACATAGACGAGGGCAACAGACACCATGGCAACCGTAACAATGGGGAACTTCATTAACACTTTCCGTTTATGGGGCGACAACGCCGGGTAATAGGCATGCACGCAGCCTACCCCAAGCGGCCTCGTCATGCATCACCCAAGGTTACGCACAGAATCTGTGGATAACTTTGTGCGTAGGCCAAGGATACCTCGCCTGAGCCCAATAAGCCCGGGGGCTTTGGCAATGTGACCGCAAAATGAACGGGTCAAACTTTATCCATCGACGAGTAGCTTCCTTCCAGGCGCCAATGCCCTATACTGCGACATATCCCATGCTCGCGAATCCATCCACCGAAGACTTCACCCCGAGTAGCCAAGGCTGGAGGTACGGTCGTGAAAAACAAATCTGAAGAACCGGCCACCGACAGCTCGGTTTACAAAACCCTGCTGGAATCTACCAGGGCCATTCCCTGGAAGATCGACTGGAAAACCATGAAGTTCGCCTACATTGGCCCTCAGATTGAGGCGTTACTTGGTTGGACACCGGAAAGCTGGCAGAGCGTGGAAGATTGGGCCACCCGCATGCACCCGGATGATCAGGGCTGGGTCGTGGATTTCTGTGTCGCTCAATCCAAGTCCGGCATCGATCACGAAGCTGACTATCGGGCACTGCACAAAGACGGTCACTACGTCTGGATTAGGGATGTGGTGCATGTTTCCCGAGATGACCATGGAGAGGTCGAGGCGCTGATCGGTTTCATGTTCGACATCAGTGAGCGCAAAAAAACCGAAGAGAAAGTCGTGGCTCTGCAGAAAAAGCTTGAGGAATATTCTTTTCAGGATGGCCTCACCGGCGTAGCGAATCGCCGAATGTTTGATTCATTCCTGGATGAGACCTGGCATAATGCCGTGAGAAACCAGCAGCCGCTCTCGGTGCTCCTTTTGGATATCGATAACTTCAAGCAATACAACGATCTTCATGGACACTTGCAAGGTGATGAGTGCCTAAAACGCATAGCCAAAGTACTCATGGGTGCAGCAACGCGTTCAAAGGACTTTGTTGCCCGTTTTGGTGGCGAAGAGTTTGTCATCGTTCTGCCGGAAACCAACCCTGAAGCAGCACTGAAAATTGCCGAACGGTGCCACCAACATCTGCTACGAGAACAGATTGCCCATGGTGGCAATAGCGCAAGCCAGCTGGTCACGCTGAGCATCGGCGTTGGCACAATCACACCAGCGAGAAATGATTCACTCACTGACTTTCTGGGGCTTGTGGATCAGCGCCTGTACGAGGCGAAACACCAAGGCAGGAACCGCATCGTGGCAGCCTGAGGCCACCACTCCACCAAGGGAGGAGTCAGTGTCTAATTCCGTGTAACACCGGGATACGCCTTCCTCGCCTCTGGCCGCCGGAGGCTTGCGAAGGCGTCAATCTCCCACGGCCGCATGGCCATCAGCAAGCTGACTCCGAAACGCTGTTCTAATGGCAGAGCCAGGTCTTCCTCATGGCAATGACGAAACTCAAGGGCCAGACGTTTCAGTTTCTGTTGCACAGATTCGTTCGATTGGGGCGACAGCATACCGCTTACAAACAGCCGTATCTCACCCGGCTGATGGAATCGACATTTCAGGAAATCCTGCTGAACTTCCGTTTCAAAAAACCGCTGGATTGGCCCCCGGGGTTGCCAGGCGAAGTCGTGGCTGACCAGTAACTTGATTCGGTTACCGGGCAACAGCTCCACCAGCCCCATGCGATCAAGCCGGGCCAGATAGCGGATTAACTCCGGCTCCTCTATCTGATAGTTCTGGAGTATCTCGCCAAACTGCCAGCGGTTCATGGCACACACCGCCACCAGCAACAGGCGCAAGTCAGACACCAGCTCCCGTTCCTGTTCTTCGCTCAGCTGTTCAACCCGGGGCTCGGGGACCAGCTTGCGGACCAGATCGGTGATTTCCATCCCCATCAGCCCGCATATCTGGTCCAGGCGCTTCAAAGAGAACTGGCGGTCTGAAAACAACCGTTTCACACTGGCCTCTGACAGAGCCAGCGCCTGCGCCACATCCTGATAGGTCAGCCCGTGCGCCCTGAGCTGGCGTTTCAATTCACTGACAATCGCGCTAGTTTGCGCCATAACCGTCCCCTTTCTTACCAGCCATCCAGCCAAACGTATCAATATACGATACCTGATGTATAGGGCAGCACTACCTTTATAGAAAACCTCGCCCGCCTTCCCTGGTTCACGCACAGTGAAGCCGTTCCAACAACAACGTCATCAGGAGTTAATCATGGACAGCGAACTCAAAAGCAATTCCGCCGGGTGGGTATTCTTTGTGAAGGTTTCCTTTGCTATCGCACTCTTTGCAGCTGCCGCCGGTGTAGTGTTGGCACCGGTGGATCTGGTGCTCAAGGGCTACATGGCTATCAGCGCCCTGTTTCTGGTCAGCACCACCATCACGCTCTCCAAAACCATCCGCGACGAGCACGAGCACCAGCGCATCGTCAACCGCATCTCCGAGGCACGCACCCATCAACTGCTGAAAGAATACGGGGAGTAACACCATGAGCATCTGGCGCAAATTGGACACCCTGTTCCGGGCATCGGCCCAGGAGCCGGTAGCAAAACTGGTGGATGCCAACGGTATCCAGATATTCGAACAGGAGCTGCGCGATGCCGAACAGGCCATCGCCCGCTCCAAGCGGGAGCTCGCCTGCCTGATGTCGGAAAAAACCCGGCTGGCCAAGGACAACGAACACCTCAGGGCAACCCTCGACAAACGGGAGCATCAGGTAACCGAAGCGCTGAAAAAGAACGAGGAAGAGCTGGCGCTGGAACTGGCCAACCTGATCGCAGAAGATGAACCACTTCTTGAACGTCAGCAACAGCAGCACGACAAACTGCAGCAGCAGGAAAACCGATTGCGCAAACAGCTGCGAGACTCTGGCCGGGCGCTCAAGCATTTCCACAGTGAACTCCGGCTGGCCAGGGCCAACCGCCACGCCGAGCAGGTTAACCGCCAACTCCGCGGACACGCCCGGGGGCTGAGCAGTCATATGGAAGACCTCAACCAGTCCGTATCCCGCATTCAGGCAAGACAGGCCGAAGCGGAAGATATCGAGGCGGCGTTGACAGAGCTGGACCGGGAACAGGAGAACGACTCCCTGGATTCGAAACTGAAAGCAGCTGGCATCAGCAACGGACAGAGCAGTGGCGAACAGGTCCTTGCCAGGATTCGTTCGCGGTCATCCGCAGACTGCAGCGAATAGCGCACATCACCCAAGCTAGATGCAGCTATAAGCAAGAGTCTATTACCTCTGCTTATAGCTGACCTCCAAGAGAGATTCGAGGCCACTGCTTTGCCCGCCAAAGGACCCTTCGCGGAAGGCGCAGATTAAAACTGGGAAACCCCGAAAAAGGCTGCTATTTTCATAGATAATCGCCTGCTCCCCGGCCGATGGCTTATTCGCGGGCAACTCCCGGAGCCTAGAGATGAAACGATACCTGACCATGCTGCTGGTATCGCTGTTTACATGGATTGAGGCAGTCACCGCAGATGATACACAACACCTGAGCATAGCGGTTGGTGACTGGCCGCCGTATTTTGATCAGGAGGCATCCGATCAGGGGATTGTCGCCCAATTGCTGCGGGATGTGTTTGCCGAGGAAGGCTTTACGGTCTCCTACCACTTCCTCCCCTGGAAACGAGCCTACTATGAGGCTGCAACGGGTAAACACGATGCCACAGCGGTGTGGATGCATGCGGAAGAACGTGAGCAGGACTTCACGTTCAGCGATCCGGTCCTTAAAGAGAGATTTGTGGTTTTTCACCTCAAAAGCCAGCCAATCAGTTGGTCCACGGTGGAAGACCTGTCTGACCTCAGGCTCGGGGGCAGTATTGGCTACAGTTACGGTTCGGCTTTTGATCAAGCCGTAGAGGATGATTTACTCAATATTGAATGGGTAGCCAGTACCGTGCTGAATTTCCGCAGGCTCTTGTTCGACCGCATCGATGCGTTCCCCGAAGAGATCAACGTGGGCTATCACATTCTGCGCCGTGAACTTGACCCTGAGGAATCCAGCCGTATCACCCACCACCCCCGCTCCCTTCTCGAGAACGAAAGTTTCGTTTTATTCCCAAAAACACGACCAGACACCCCGCAACTGGCAAAACGCTTCAATCAAAGACTTCAGGCCTTCCGGGATGATGGCCGCTATGACCGTTACTTCAAGAATCCCCAATACAGCATGCAGCTGAGACAAGATCAGTAATGCACTCAGAACCGGCTCCTCCCCCGCAGCAACACCTGTAAGGCATCAATGCTGTCATCCCCATCCAGGGGAAACGCCAGATCAAAGTGCAGCATTCGCTGTACTTCAACCCTGCTGGATGCCAGCCTCAGGCCAACCCCTATATCCCTCAGCACACCGCCGTCCGGCCCGTTACTCTGACCGTCAGCAAACCAGGCGCGGCCAGCATCAACAAACACCACCCCGCCCATCCGAAACAACTTGAATGGATGCCAGTCGGGGAAGTACCGGCGCTCGAGTGTCCACAAAACCCTGCGGTCCCCTTGCTGATATTCGCTGGGATAGCCACGCAGCCCGTTTTCACCTCCGATCAACAGTTGTTGGTCGGCGGTCAGGTTGCGAGCAGCGGTAAAGGCAAGACTCGTGTACCAGCCGGTCCAGCGAACCGATCCACCGTGAAAGTACTCCAGGCTGAGGGTGCCCAGGAGATTCTCCACGCGGTCTTCGTCAAGCCGATACGTGCCACTCTGCTCCAGACCATAGCTGGCGTAGTTGGTTTCCGTCGCCAGCAAGGAGTCCTGAAAACTCATGTTCAGGACGATCCGGTCTTCCGTGGCCCCCAACCCGGTGCCTGAATAGCCAAATTCCGTGCGCCACACAAAACCATCCCGAACGTCTTCGACCCGCTGTAAACGAGTCAGATTGGTCATCTCGCGAAAGCGGTTCTGGCGGTAATCAAAACCAATCCATGGATAGCTCAGGGTTCGATCATCCGGCAACACATCCAGAGCCGGCTGGTCGGGCAATGACTGAAACCCGAACGCCTCGTAGCGATACCCCGCCAACAACCGAAGTTGCCGCTCATTGCGTTCGGCCAGGCGCCAGCCGCCGTCAATACTGAAATATTCGCGGATGCGGCGATAATCGGCAATGGCTTGCGCCCCCACGTAACGGGACT
This sequence comes from Marinobacter excellens LAMA 842, assembly GCF_001574445.1. Taxonomy (NCBI): domain Bacteria; kingdom Pseudomonadati; phylum Pseudomonadota; class Gammaproteobacteria; order Pseudomonadales; family Marinobacteraceae; genus Marinobacter; species Marinobacter excellens. Next base: position 13,175 of record NZ_LOCO01000020.1, on the reverse strand, counting down.
CCTCCCGGACATCGTCCACGCCAGCCACGCCAAAGCGCCAGTTGGTGCGCTCGCTGAAAAACGGCCGTTCCAGATAGGCGCTCCGCCCCCGCCCGTCACTGCGGTCATCGTAGGAAAAGCCCGCCTGCCAATGAGAGCCGGCAACATTGGGATCGTCCACAAACACACTGGTTTCGGAGCGGTCCGGGTCCTTGGTGTAGGAAATACCCAGGCTCTTGCCCGAGCCCAGAAAGTTGGGGTCGGAGATACCGGCATTGGTGGTATTGTCACCACCGGACCTTGTAATACCCAAGGTCGGAAGCAGCGTCCAGGTATCCCGGGCCAGAACACTCACCTCTACCTCGTCGCCACAAAGGCGGGTAACCCCCACCCAGGCCGCTGTCAGATATTCCCGCTGCCGCAAGACCCGCTCGGACTCTTCCAGCAACCCGGGGTTGTAGGTGTCGCCCTCAACAAACACCAACTGGGAACGAAGGGCCGACTCCCAGGTCGGTGTGTTGAGAGTATTGAGGGCTCGATACAGGAAATTGTCCTGATCCGGATCAGTGGTATCGAAAATGGGGCGCTGAATAACCCGAATACTGCCAATTGTGGCACCGGGAGGAATGACCAGATCACTCTGCCGCGCCAATTGATCTCGAGGCTTGTCCAGATCAATCATCGCCGGCTGAACATTGCTGACAACACACGGCTCTTCGGTAGGTTCTGCCCCCAACACAGCCCCTGACAGAACCATGCCGGACACCAACAGACTGTTCCGGCACACCATCGCTGTCTTTCCACCCGATCGAACTGTCATATTCCGCCAATGAAGCCGCCAACCTGGCGCAAATTAATAAAAGGTTTCATCCAAGGCTATGACAGGATAGAACAACAATCACTAAAAGAGGCCAGACCATGATTGGTTTTCCCATCGCCCTGATCTTTGCCAACGGCTTCGAGTGGTATGCCCACAAATACATTCTGCATGGCACGCCCCGGCCGGGGCAGCCTCGCCACAGCCCGATTCCCAAGTCCATGAAGAGCCACTGGCAGCACCACAAAATCGTGCGCACCACCGATTATCAGGATGACGGTTACGCGGAAGGCCTGAGCAACTGGCGCACGCGGGATGAAGTTGTGTCTCTGCTTAAGCTCACGGCGATCACATCGCTGGCCATGCCGGTAGCGCCGTTTTTCACCCTGGGCACCTACTATGCTGCTGCTCGTTATTTCTACGTGCACCGGCGCTCACACCTTGAGCCTGAGTGGGGCAAAAAAGCGATTCCCTGGCACTACGACCATCACATGAACACTAACCAGGATGCCAACTGGTGCGTCACCCGCCCCTGGTTCGACTACATCATGGGCACCCGGGTAATTGCCAATCAAGACGATGCCGAGACCAACCCGCTGGGCCTGCGTCTGCCTAAAGCCATTGAAAAGCCCCTGAACCAGGCCTGTCGCAGACTCTTACCGAAAAGCTTTGAAAGGCTCAATCAAGGACAGCTGGCCTGAATGCCCCGGGCCAAGCTACGGATGTCATCGTACTCCCAGACCACAACCACGGGGCGGGCGCCTTTGCCATTATCGGATTCCATGAGGTCATTCACCATCGCCTCGGCAACCGTCTCGGCCTCAATGGCCCGATACTTTTGTAGCGGGCCAATCAAGGCGCGGTTGGCTAACGGCATAACCGCCATGCCGATGGCTTCGCCGGTACGATGCTCCTTTCGGTCTCCCAGCAACAGGCTTGGGTGATAAATGGAAAGGTAATCAAACCCAAGCCCCCGCACCGCATCCTCCAGCTCACCTTTCACCCGGCTGTAGAAAACCGTAGACCGGGAGGAGGCACCAATGGCAGACATCAGGATAAGCCTGTTCACGCCCCCCGCCTTGGCCAATTTGGCCGCCCTGTATGCGTACTCGTAATCCACCTTACGGAATGCTTCCTGCGAGCCCGCCTTCTTGATGGTGGTGCCCAGACAGCAGACCAGGGCATCAACCTTGAAGATATCAGCGCGGGACTCCAGCGCCTCAAAGTCGACCACATGCTCCACCAGCTTCGGGCTATCAATACCCAGCGAACGGCGCACCGGCACCACCACGGATGTTACCCCGGAGCGCTTCAGCAACTTTTCGACCACCAGGCGACCGGTCAGGCCTGTGGCTCCCAATACCAGAACGTTCATGACACACCCCTGAAAATTGATTAGGCTCACCGTAACACCAGAATCCACTATGTGCAGTTAAATGGAAACCCATGCTGAAAATCTCCAATGCCGTTGAACTGGCAGACTGGGAAATTGAGATCACTCAGATACGCGCGCAAGGCGCTGGCGGGCAAAACGTCAACAAGGTGGCATCCGCCGTTCACCTGCGGTTCGACATCCTTAACTCCAGCCTGCCACCGTTTTACAAGGAACGGCTGATGGCGTTGTCAGATCAGCGCATCAGCAAAGACGGCATCATCGTGATCAAAGCCCAGTCTTTCCGGACTCTTGAACTAAACAAGGAGGATGCCCTGGAGCGACTGAAAGAGCTCATTCAGGAAGCGGTAAAGCAACAAAAGGCCCGGCGCCCAACCAAGCCTACCAAGGGGTCGCAAAGGCGGCGAGTGGACAGTAAAACGAAAAAGGGCAAAACCAAGGCACTCAGGGGAAAAGTTCAGCTTTGACGGTCTGTTTTACCCACAACATCTGTGGATAACTTTGTTAGGAACGAAAGGATAGGCAGTGCAAACCCTTTAACCACAAGGGCTGGTGGAATGCGTAGGTTATTTGATCAACCGGTTCATCCGCCCGCTTTAAGTGATCAATTTATCCACAGCACAGCAACGGAAGAGCGATGGCATTGCCCTACTTTCTTGGCTGCCCTCAATGGCAAGATCCGAACTGGAACAACCAACTGCCCCCCGGCGGCACCCCCCTGGAGCGATACGCCCGGATATTCAACACCGTTGAGGGCAACACCACCTTTTACGCCAGCCCCAGCCGTGAACAGTGCCGGCTATGGCGGCAGCAAGTTCCGGACAACTTTCGATTTCTGTTCAAACTTCCAAGAACCATCACCCACGAACGCTTCCTGAACGGCGCTGGCGATGAACTGGACGCCTTTCTGTCGCTGATTGAGCCGCTGAACGGTGTGCTTGGCCCCATGTTGCTGCAGCTACCCGCAGGCTTCGGCCCGGAGAGGTTGGACCAACTCTGGCGTTTTCTGGACACAGCACCAGACTATCTGGACTGGACGGTGGAAGTCCGGCACCCGGCGTTCTTCGCCAAAGGTGAGGAGGAGCGGGCCCTGAATCAGGGTTTGCGGGCCCGCAAGCTCGCCCGGGTGGCACTGGATAGCCGGGCGCTGTTCTCGGCAACTCCCGACTGCGAATCAACCGTCGATGCCCAGCGCAAGAAGCCCAGGGTTCCGGTGCACATCCTCCCCAGCAACGCACCGCCGGTGATTCGCTACATCGGGCATCCAGACCTGGAGGCCAACCGGGCGTTTCTTGCACCTTGGGTGCAGCGAGTCGCAGCCTGGATCAAAGACGGAATTCAGCCCTATGTCTTCATGCACATGCCCGACAACGGCCACGCAGTGGCACTGGCCTCACTCTGGACGGAGCTTCTGCGGGAAAAGCTTCCGGAGCTGGAGCCTCTGCCAGTACACGTTGCAACGCCGCAAATCGGGCTGTTCTGACCAAACGCCGACTACGCAGCTACCGCAGTGTCCAGAGCCGGCTCACCAAGGGGTGGCTCATCCGCCAGCAGCACATCCCGGAACGAGAGGTAATAAGCACCGGTAAGCACTGCCCCCCAAACTATGGCCGCAAGAATCATCGCCACCACCCAGAAACTCATTGATGCCGTTGACGCACTGATCGTGAACAGGGGGAAGAAAAAGAGCTGGCTCAGCGCCATCACATTCACGGCGAAGAAAATCAGCACGAACAGGTTCTTGAAACTCGCCCGAAAACTGTGACTAATCGCCGCAAAGACGCCTTCACGAGCAATCACGATCAACGGCACGACATAGCAGAAGAGCGCAGCGAACAGGGTCACAGCCGCCACCACCGAGAGGAACACGAACAGGGCACGCAACATGAAGTTTTGGGTTCCCAAGCCGAAACTCATGGCGTCACCGTAGTAGCCGGTGCCGAAAAGCGCACGCTCAAGATCTGCTGTACCCACAATCCAGTAACCCACCAATGCCATAGCCAAGGCGACCAAAGCCATCATCAGCAACATAAGCACAAGGTGAACGATACTGTGCCCCCCAAACGCAGCAAACAAACTGGTGAATCGAGGACGCCCTTCAGCTGCAGAGTGAAAAACGGCGATCATCCCGGCGTTCAGTACCAGTGTCAGAACCGCGATCGCAGAAACGATCAGAACCATCGTAATAAGACTGCCTCGAAACATCAGCTCGAACGAAACCAGCTGAATCAGCACTGGCGCAACAATCACCAGCAGGTATGCCGGCAGAATCACGCCCCAGTTGTCACGGAGCAGTTTTATAGACCCTGAAATCCAGTTCAGTGGCGGCCCCGCTTTTACTTTGCGCGGTGAAACAGAAACGGGTTGGTAGGAATTACTTTCATCGTGAGTTTGCACAGCAGGAAGTCCTTAATTTGCTTTCCAGAAATGATGACCAGCAAGCTGATCTGTCCAAGGCCCGGCACCCTAACAGATCATGTCCTTGATCTGTGTCCAATATCGCCCCGTGCACGCGTGAGACATTGTCCATTCCCGCCGTCTGCATGTATGGGTAGTTAAATATTCCGGGTTGACGTGCTGCAGCCAACAACAGGACACTGAAGTCCGCTCATATAACTGATTACAAACGCGATGAACCAAAGCAGCTCCAATTGGAGCCGCCTCACTCTGGAGGATACTGATGACTGACGAAGACACCCTGACGGCATTGAAAACCGCGTTCACCTTCATGCCCCAGCCGGTCGAGATCAACCGCTACGAATACGGCGACGACGCCGACCGCATTCTGGCGCAGGTGAACTTCGTCCGGGAGGTACTGGTCAGTCACGGCATTGACCCGGAGGAAGTGGCCGGCGAGATTAATCCGGACACTTCCCCCAACTCCTGTTACTGAACGCGTTATGCCAAGGCTGTTTTTCGGGCTTGAGATTCCCGAGGCCATCAAGACGAGCCTCCTGCAAGTCAAAACACAAGTGGCGGGAGCCCGTTGGCAAAGCCGCGGGCAACTGCACCTGACCCTGGCCTTCCTCGGCCAGGTGGAAGAGCAGAAGGTGGCCCTGGCCTGTGACCTAGCCAGGGGAGTTACCCAATCGCCCTTTGAGCTTAATGTGCAGGGGCTGGGGTGTTTCGGTTCTCCGGAAAAACCCAAGATCCTCTGGGCGGGCGTATCTCCGGAGAATGAACTCAGAGAGCTCCAGAAAAATCTGGCAACCGCGTTGACCGACAACGGGTTCACACTCGAAAACCCGAGCTTCAAACCGCATATCACGCTTAGCCGTTTTCGACATCCGGCGGGTTCGGTGGCCTCGCTGTTTGAAAGCCACCAAGGCACCCTGTTTGGATTGATGCCGGTTCAAGACTTCGTACTTTATAAGAGCACACCTGGGCCGGGAGGCTCCGTTTATACCGTTACTGAGCGGTTTACCTTGCAACCCTGATACTGCTTTCAGCGTCGGGGCTTTACCAGAAACCAGCTTGCCACAACCAACGTCCCAAACAGGGTATAGACCAGAATAAAAACCCAGTCCGGCGCGTTGTAGTACAGAATGGTTTCCAGCCAGTGCTGAATGAACGAGCCCTCATAACCACCCTGCCCGGCCTTTGCACGCAATTCCATTTCCCAGATCGTCAGCGGGCACAGCACGCCAAGCCAGGCCTGAAGCACGACAATACCAATAACCACAAGATGGCTCAGCCGGAACCAGAGATTTCGAACCCAATTCCACTGGCGAAAGTAACCGACCAGGGTAGCCACCAGACCAAAGATGACAAACACAACCAACAGGGTGTGAAACACTAGCAACAAGTCTGCAAGTATCTGAAACCACTGAGCGTTCATAAACACCTCCCTCAGCACCGAACCCGCCCCACAAACCGCGACAACCGGCAGAAGATTTCTCTAGAATAACCTTCTAAATACCATGACATGAGAACCCCATGCCGCTGGACGCTTTTGACCGTGTTTTACCCGGTGCCCGCAAAGCCAACAAACGCCATATACTTCGCTGCGCGCTGACCTGCTTTCTTGAGCACGGCCTTGAATCCACCACCATTGATATCATCCGCCAGCGTTCCGGGGCCAGTGTTGGCACCCTGTACCACCATTTTCACAACAAAGAGGGCCTGGCCGCAGCGCTGTTTTTCACGGCCCTGGACGATCACAGGGCAAACGTATGGCCAGAGATAGAAGCCGCAGGTACCACTCGACAGGTTATTGAAGCGCTGGTTACCCGTTATATGGACTGGGTTACCAACGAACCGGAACTCGCTCGCTTCATGTTTCTGGCGCGGGCCAGTGTGGCAGCAGGCCCCTACCGAGAGGAACTGACGCAAAGGAACCGTGAGCAATACAGTGTGATTCACCGTTGGCTGGCCGAGGGTCAAAGCCAGGGCGACATTCGATCTCTGCCACGGGAAACCTATGCCTCCCTACTTCTTGGGCAGGCTGAGAACTACTGTCGGGCCTGGCTGGCCGGGCGCGTACCAACGCCGCCGTCGGAACACGCCATGCTCTTTGCAGAGGCCGCCTGGAGAGTTCTTTCAAAAAGCTAGAATATTATTCTAGAAATAAATTCCAAATATTGGCACTATCTCCTGACCGCCCTTTTCTAGCGCAGGAGAATGCATTATGAATGTTGTCAGCCTCTACAACCGGCTTAGCCGTCTGCCCATGGGCAAAACCCTGTTCAGTCGTGCGGTCTGCCAGACCGCGCCGTACTTCTCCAGCATCTCACCAACGGTAGAGACTCTAGCCCCGGGCCGCTGCGTGGTCACCATGAAAAAACGCCGAAAGGTCACCAATCACCTGAAAACCGTTCATGCGATTGCCATGTGCAACATGGCGGAACTGGCCGGCGGGTTGCTCACCGACGCCTCAGTTCCCAAGGGGGCACGCTGGATTCCCTCTGGCATGACCGTCAAATATCTCAAGAAGGCCAAAACGGACCTCACCGCTACCGCTGATGGCTCCAGCCTCGACTGGTCTGAGGAGGGGACTGTCAGGGTGCCTGTCTCTGTGACGGATACCTCTGGCCAGGAGGTGTTTCATGCCCTGATCGATATGAACATCAAACATACCCGCTAACCGGCGCACCGCACAGGAGGAACCCGCCATGGGGGAGCTTTTCGAATTTGGCAAACAGATCCTGGCCCAACAACCGTTCAGCGTACTATTGGGCACAGAGTTGAAAGCATTTGAGCCTGGCAAAGCGGAACTGAGCCTGATCGTGAAAGAAGAGCTCAAGCAACAGCACGGTTTTGTCCACGGCGGAGTGGTCAGCTACCTCGCTGATAATGCACTGACCTATGCCGGAGGTTCGGTTTTGGGGGATTCAGTCACCTCCGAATACAAGATCAACTACCTTCGCCCTGCTATTGGGGAACGATTAATCGCCAGGGCTCGGGTACTCTCCTCTGGCAAGCGCCAGGCTGTGTGCCAGTGCGAGATCGTCGCAACGGACAACGGCGAAGAGAGGATGGTCGCCGTGGCTCAAGGTACCATTACCAGGGTGGCGAGCTGACGCCCGGCGTATCTATACTCCTAGTTGACTAATAGGTCGCCATGAACAATTCATTAGAATGTCAGCGGGGAAACTGCAATGGGAAGTTCAAAACTGGTCGGTGTCGTGTTATTGGTGGTAGGCGTTGTCCTGCTCTACTTTGGCTATCAGTCCAGCCAGGCTGTTGGCAATCAGGTTACCGAAGCGCTGACCGGTCGCTTCACGGATGAAACCATGTGGTATCTGATCGGTGGTGCAGCAGCAACCGCAGCGGGCGTGTTTCTGACGTTTGTGAAAAAATAGCGAGATTCCCGACTGGGAACGCCGCTCCTGACTCCCCACCGGCATTGTCGCCAGCAGTGCCGAGCAACCTAGTGTGTATTACCTAATTCCCTTCAATAGACTTTCGACGCCTGCTTACCGAGCCAATCCAAGAACAACACCGCTTCCGTGAGCGCAGTAACCCATGGAAATCTATTGATACAACGGAGTGTTGTTCTATGCGCACTATTGCACGAAAGAAAACCCTTACCCTTCTGTTCTCCCTCGTTCTGATCGCCGCCTGTACCGCAACCATCAAGCCCGAGTGGACCGCCCTGTATAACCACAAAGCCAACGTGGAAGCTGATCGCCTGACCTGGCTGGAAGATCTTTCGGTCAACAGCTACGGTGATGTCATGGTCGCAGGCACGACCATTCGCACCGGTCTGGCTAATCGAGCTCAGGATATTCTGCTTGTCCGTTACTCCGATAACGGCCAACGGCTCTGGGCGGTCGATTTCGATCTGGCCACCGGTGACTACCGCAGTGACGACAGCGCCCTTGCCATGGTTATTGATGGCCAGGACAACGTGTACATCCTCGCCAATCAGTTCAAGGTTCTCGATGAAAATACGTCGTCCGCTGGTGCCTGGCTGATCAGTGCTGATGCGAATGGCAACGAACGCTGGCGCTATAAGCTCAGTGACAGCAGCGAAATGCGCGCGTTGAGTCTCAGCAATGACAAGCTTTACGTAACCGGGCCCAACACCCAGGTATTCAATCTGGAAGGCACGCCTCTTCTAGGCGTCGAGCATCCGGAGCATACCGCGCACTCGGTAACCGCCAGTGCCAACGGTAATTTCGTCGTTGCCAGCGGCCAGGCTGTCAGCCTGTTCAACGCAAACGGAGAGCAAGTTTGGCAGCAAACCGGTGTAACCGGTGAGTACCCGGCCGGCGAAGTCATCTTCACCATGAACGGCGACATCGTGGCGACCAACCTGCTGGCAGACAACGGCGGCGCCCGCATTTCCCGCTACACGCCGGCCGGCGACAAGCTGTGGACCAGAACCTTCGGCGCGGCTTACAAGAGTTACGGCTTGCCCGGGCCAGCCCTGGTGTTCGAGGACTATCGTGGCGACCTGCTGCTGACGTCTTCCAACTCTGATGGTCACCGTATCGTTAAACTCGACAGTGCCGGCAGGACCGTCTGGAATAAAACATCGCGCAACGGGATCATTAAAGATGCCGCCTTGAAAGGGTCTGACCTGTTTGTGGTTGGCGGTGGTTTCAACGCCAAGTACGAAAGCGACGGCAGCCGCGTGGCGGAATCAAAAGTAGACCGTAGCGTGCAGATTACCACCGGCAGCGTTGCCATTGATGGCAACAAGCTTTACGCCGGCTATAGTGCAGAGAACAATGGCAGCTTTGCACTCCACCTGTCACAGTACCTGGACCGGTAAAAATTGCAGGGACTGATTAGCCGACTGCGATGCAGCCGGCTATTACAGCCCCTCAAGATACCGCAGCCCGGAAAGCTGGGCCATTTGCCGTTGAATCCAGTCGACCCGTTCCTGCACATAGGCCGACGGAGAGTTCACACTCAGAACCTTCGGGTTTGGTAAAACAGCGGCCAGGCGTGCAGCCTGGGCCTGGGAAAGATAACGTGCCGGCTTGCCGAAATAGGCCTGGCTGGCCGCTTCCACACCGTAGATGCCCGGGCCGAATTCCGCGATATTCAGATACACCTCAAGCACTCTGCGCTTGGGCCAGAGGCCGTCGATGGTCACGGCCAGGCCCGCTTCAATGGCCTTGCGGGCAAAGCTGCGCCCGTTCCAGAGAAACAGATTCTTGGCAGTTTGCTGGGTGATTGTGCTCGCGCCCCGCAGCCCCTCCCCCGCCTTGTACTCCGACACAGCCTTGCGGATAGCATCCACATCCACGCCACGATGATGGGGGAACCGTTGATCTTCACTGGCCACCACTGCCAGCGGCATCCACGGAGAAATATCCGACAGCGGCACCCACTCATGCCGTAACGGCCGGGGCGGGTTATCGAGTTGATACGCCAGCATAAACGCCGACGTGGGAGGGTTCACAAAGCGGAACAGCAGAATAGCCAGCAACAGCAGTGCGATAACGACACCGAGCGCGATCGCCACCAGACGCAAAGATGTGCGAACAAAAGACCTCTTGGCCATAACCAGAACCTACCCACCGCCATTGGCTGAACACGAACAAACAGGCCGTACATGTTAGCCGACACGACAGGCTTTGGCGGTTACCATCTGGAAAGGCCGCGTTAAGCTCAACAAGCAGCAATAAACCGTCCATAACCCATCTCCCGCCCTAACGCGGGAGCCAGCTGTTCGTCATCCACCGCCAGCTTGCCGTTGATAATCACAGTTTTCACGATACCGGGATTACGGTTAACCAGTCGTTGAAGGTCGAAATTCTCCATGTCACCCCAGTGCACCTGCTCCAAGTTCTGGTTAAATCCTGACGGGTCCAGCACCACCACGTCGGCCCTGTCTCCCTCCCGGATTTTCCCGGCCTCGATGCCAAACCAGTCGGCCTGGTCTCCGGTCAGGCGATGAACGGCCTGCTCCATGGTCATGATCGGGTCGCCTTCCTCAATGGATTCGTGCACCAGCTTCAGCATGCGCAGCGGCAGGTTGTAGAACGCCATATTGCGGATATGAGCGCCGGCGTCGCTGAAGGTAATGAGCGAGCGGGGGTCTTTGACGATCCGCTTGAGCACCTGTTTCCGATGGTTACCCACGGTGGTGTACCAGCGAATTTTCTTACCGAACTCCACGACCAGGTCCAGGAACAGGTCCACCACGTGCACACCCCGGGCTTTGGCCACTTCCTCGAAGTTCTTGCCGATCAGGGATTGGTCCGGGCAGTCGATGATCATGGCGTCACCAAAGTCTCGCTGCCACACCCTCGGGCTTAGTTTTTCGCCATAGAACTTACGGAACTTACGCCGGTACGCTTCGTCTTTCAGGAGCTGGTTGCGCTCAACCGCGTCTTTCAGGTCCAGGGCCATTTCGCCGGCACCGAATTCCTCAAAAAACACCACATCGATGCCGTCTGCATACACCGTGAACGGCGTGGGCAGCACCTGCCAGCGGAAATCCCCCCGTAACGCATTGGTAAACACAGAGGTTAGCCGGGTCAGGTTGGTGAGGTAGGCACTGCCTTTAAGATCCATTTGACTGATCAGTGTGGTCTTCAGGGGACGGCGCAACCAGCCCAGGCATTCGCGCACGTACTGCAGAATCTGTAGCGGCGTGGCGGCATTCGGAGCGCCCTGATGCACCCGGTTATACTGGCGCACCAGCTTGTTCAGGCGCGCCACCTCTTTCCATTTGGCGTAGGTGCTGGGCAGGCTCTTGGACCATTCCCGGTCGCCATCCACCTTGTCCCATTTCAGGCACATGGTGGAGAGCCCCAGGAAGCCTTCATCCAGGGCCTCTTTGAGTAACCTTTCCATGGTTTGCATTTCTTCTTCGGTGGGCTGAATCGCCAGGTCAGTGGCCCGGCTGAGTCCCATCACCCCTACCCGCAGGTCACTGTGCCCCAGAAAACTGATCACGTTTGGCCCCAACGGCACCTGTTTGACATGTTCCACCCATTGTTTGGGGGTAGACCAGGTTTTGTGTTCCTTCAGAATCGGCAGCACCCGTTCCCGGGGCACGGTTTCCACCCGGGTGAAAATGTCGGAAGCGTCCTCATACTCACTGCAGATCATGCTCAGGGAACAGCTGCCCACCAGCACGGTGGTTACACCATGGCGCACGGATTCAGACAAGCTGGGGCTTACGAGAAGCTCGGCATCATAATGAGTGTGGGTATCCAGAAACCCCGGCGTCACCCATTTGCCCGAGGCATCAATCACGCGATCCGCCTCAGCATGATCGACGGCCTCATCAGTGACCCTGGCAACTCGGCCATCCTTGATCGCCAGATTGCGGATGGAAGACGGGGCGCCGGTGCCATCGAAATAGCGGCCACCTTCAATAATGAAGTCGTAGTGAGCCATAGCGGTGTTCCCTTTCACTGGTGTTGTTATTATCAGGGCATTGGCCAGAATCAAATGCGATGCAGTGTCTGGCCTGAGACTAATCAGGATAGCTCAAGCGCGGACGATTATCGCCGCAAAACAGGTCTCAGAGTATCAACGTCAACCCGCCGGTAAACAGCGCGAGCAGAATCGACAACCCTATCAGCGTCTTCCAGGGGAATGGCGGTGGTGTTGGCTCAACGGCCAACTGTTGCTCCAGGTACGTTCTCAGTAATGCGGTGTTACGGGTATTGGCTTTGTAGATGGCATCGAAAGCATCCCCCACCACCGGTAACAAACCACCCACAAAATCGATAATCATATTGCGCCGCATGCGTCGCTTTACGGATTTGCTTGCGCCAACCCGATGCGCTTCGATCAGGACATAACTCGACAACACCAAGCCTACGAAGTCTCCCACCACCGGCACCAGCCCAATCACGGCTTCGACGCCAAACTTGAAGCGGGTAAAGGGAATGCCAATGCTGCTGTCCATCAAACGGCTGAACCTATCCAGCCGCTTCAACGTAGCCCGCTGCTGGGCTTCAGTGGGTTGCTTCGCCATGCTCACTCCAAACGCCGTTCTGCGGATAACGCCCCATTACTTCGCCATCAATCCAACATAGGCTGCGGTGAAGGCGGTTTCCTGGAAGGCTTTCAAACCGGTCGCGTCAAAATGAATGGGCAGCGGGTTGGCGGCCAGCGTAGATTTGATCAGAGCAGGAGGCAGCAACCTGACATCCAGATCCGGGTCGGCAATCAGCTGTATCGTCGCCTCCAGTTTGAAGCTGATGGCTCCGCCGGCAAACTTGCCTTTGGGCATGCGCTCCTTGATCGCGACACGGGTTACCTCGTGCTCTGCCATCAGTTCCGCGAACGCCGCCTGGAACTGCTTCAGGTCTTCGCGGGTGTGGTTTTTAACCAGCGATAGCTTGCGCACCTTGCATTCCGGCAAGCTGATCAGCCCCCGATCCAGTTTCAGCAAACACAGCACTGCGTCGCTCGCGGTAAGTTCAACGCCACAAATAATCATAATATTGCTCTCTTTGCTCGCCGCACCTTCAGCCACAGCACTTTTTGAACTTCAAGCCACTACCGCAACTGCACGGGTCGTTACGAGACGGCGTTTTCGTGGTGACGACCGTCGCAACCTTGTTCACA